>JAUCCO010000067.1:0-17805 GCA_034676125.1 Bacteroidia bacterium | reverse complement strand
GAAAAAATACAAAATGTAGTTGTAATTTATATCTAAAACGATTTACTAAAAAAGCCCGAATAAAAAATTTATTCGGGCTTTTTTATGCTTACATAATATTGTTAAATCGAGCTAAAATACCAAGTGGAAGTTTAATTCCACTTTGGGCATTTAAATATACTTCGCCTAATTCTAAATTTTGGGGTTCAATAAAATTAGTTGCTATTAAGTTTTCTAAAATTAGCGGACTTAACCCCAGCGAATACACATTTAGAATTAAAAAATGTTTCTCATCCAATAAGTGCGAAATATCACTTAAAATTTCATTGATAGAGTCCTCTAACTTCCAGCGTTCGCCATTTGCGCCAATACCGTATGCAGGAGGATCTAAAATAACACCGTTATACTTTTTTCCTCTTTTTACTTCACGTTTCACAAATTTTAAAGCATCCTCAACCACCCATCTAATATCATTTAGTCCAGATGATTCCATGTTTTCTCTGCTCCAATTTATTACTTGTTTAATACTATCCACATGCGTTACATCTGCACCGGCAGCTTTTGCAGCAAGCGATGCACCACCTGTGTATGCAAATAAATTAAGCACTTTGGGTTGTTCTACATCAAGGCTTTTAACACTATTAAATATATAATCCCAATTTAAAGCTTGCTCCGGAAAAATACCAACATGCTTAAAAGAGGTTAACGAAAGATTGAATTTTATAGCCAGGTTTTCGTGGTTATAGCTAATTCTCCACTTATCATTTACGTTGCTATTTTTTTTCCACTCTCCTGCATGGCTGCCTTTTTGAATAAATTTCACATCCGCAAGTTTATTCCATTCTTGTTCTGTATATTGTTTTTTCCATAATGCCTGAGGCTCTGGCCTGCGTAAAACAACATTTCCAAATCTTTCAAGTTTCTCTAAATCACCACAATCTAGTAGTTCGTAATCTTTCCAATGGTTAGCAGTAAACAAATTCATCCTATCTTTATTTTTGACAAAACTAAGGTTTTACAGCATCTTCTGGATAATTAATATCAGTTTGTTTTATTCTAATAAAATGATTTGTTTTGATAATAAGATAAATATCGTTTAATTCACGGAATATAAAACAAGTAGATGGAAAACGCGATTAATGCATTAATAATAGAAGATGACTCATCATCAGTTGCACTTTTAAAAGAGTTTTTAAAAGACTTCTCTTACATTAATATTTTAGGCGAGGCATCAAACATTAAAGATGCTGAACATTTAATCAAAAACACACCAAAGGTTGATTTGGTTTTTATGGATATTGATTTAAAAGGTGCCAATGGGCTCGATTTAATCAAATTTGTAAGTGCTAAAACCAAGGTGTTATTTATTACGGCATTTCCAGATTTTGCCGTTAAAGCATTTGAATTTAATACCATTGATTATATAGTAAAACCCATTAGCTTTGATAGGCTTAAAAAAGCATTAAGTAGGCTAGACGTATTTGAAGATGCTGAGGAGGAGGAAAATTTAGAGGAAAAACCTACTAAAAACTCTTCAAAGTTTGGTATAGACAACATGGTTTTAATGAACATTGATAACGAAATGAAATTCATTAAAATTAAAGACATTAACTATATTGAAGCTAAAGGAAATTACACCTTTGTATCATTAAATGATGGCACTTCATTTACTACCTATGGTTTAATTAAATTATGGCAAGATAAGTTGCCACAAGATGATTTTTTCAGGGTGCATAGATCTACCATTGTTAACTTACACAATGTTTTAAAAATAGAAAAAGGAACATACGATACAGGCATGTTATTTTTAAAAGGAGTTGACCAACCTTTTGAAGTAAGTAGAAATTACTTTTCGGTAATTAAAAATAAATTTAAGCTAACCTCAACGCTTTAACTCCAATAATGGCAGCTGTTGACAAACAATTACTATCAAGATTAACGCACCACGTTCGTAATCCATTTAATGGTATTATAGGGTTTTCTGATTTATTAGCCAATCACTTTGAGAAACTAAGTGATGAAGATAAAATAAACTATATACACATTGTTCATCAACAATCTAAGAAAGCTTTATTGCGAAGCGAAAACTTAGCTTGGTGGCTTAAGTTTTACACAAATAATATTACTGCTGTTGATCAAAAATTTGATTTGACAGATTTAATAAAAGATGAGCTAAACTACTTTAACAATGAGATACAAAAACAGCATTTAGATTTAATGCTAGAAATAAGCGATACTGCATTTGTAAAAACCGATCGTATGATATTGCAGGGCATTATTAAAAACTTATTGTTAAATGTTATCGAGTTTACACCAATTGCAGGTTATGTTCAAATTAGTACAACACACCAAACCAATCCTAATGTATTAGTACTAAGCATAACAAATGTGTATGCTGAAAAACCTTCGGATGAAACTACCACGTTTGTTAAAAATGAGGAGGTAACTGTATTTAACACCATGCCTGATAACCCTGGATTGTGGACAGTTAAAATGTTATGCAGCATATTAAACATAAAATTTACTATGGATTTAAACGATAATCAAGTTGAAGTTAAATTATTAATTAATATCGCTTAATTTTTAAATAATTATTTACTTGCTTTTTGTTTGATATTTAAACACATACAACACTAATAAATAAAACTATTGCATTCTATTTAGGTATAATCTGTTTAAGTTTTGAAAGATAGATAAAGTGCCTATTTTTGCAGCAAATTAAATGTAATGAGATCAATTCAATTTAGAGAAGCTTTGCGTGAAGCAATGAATGAGGAAATGCGCAAGGATCCAAATATTTTTTTAATTGGCGAAGAGGTTGCCGAATATAATGGAGCCTACAAAGTAAGCCAAGGAATGCTTGATGAGTTTGGTGCCAAACGTATTATTGATACACCAATTGCCGAATTAGGTTTTGCTGGTATTGGTGTTGGTGCTGCAATGAATGGGTTACGCCCAATTGTTGAGTTTATGACTTTTAACTTTAGTTTAGTTGCCATAGACCAAGTAATAAATGCCGCAGCTAAAATATATCAAATGAGCGGTGGACAATTTAATATCCCAATGGTATTTCGTGGCCCTACAGGTTCTGCTGGTCAATTAGGCGCACAGCATTCTCAGGCTTTTGAGAGCTGGTATGCAAACTGCCCTGGATTAAAAGTCGTAGTTCCATCAAATCCATACGATGCTAAAGGTTTATTAAAATCAGCCATATTGGATAACGACCCAGTTATTTTTATGGAAAGCGAACAAATGTATGCTGATAAAGGTGAAGTGCCAGAAGAAGAATATTACTTACCAATTGGCAAAGCAGATATTAAGCGAGAAGGTACAGATGTTACCATTGTTAGCTTTGGAAAAATAATTAAAGTAGCTTACCAAGCAGCCGAAGAATTAGCTAAAGATGGCATAAGTGTTGAAATTGTAGACTTACGTACAGTTAGACCAATAGATTATGATACAGTTATTGAGTCGGTGAAAAAAACAAATCGTTTGGTAGTTGTAGAAGAAGCTTGGCCACTTGCTAGCATTAGTGGTGAAATAACTTATATGGTACAAAAAAATGCATTTGATTATTTGGATGCTCCTATAAGACGTGTTACTACAGAAGATGTTCCATTAGGTTATGCACCTACGCTTGTACAAGCATTTTTACCAAGTGTAGAAAAAATAGTTAAATCTATAAAAGAGGTAATGTACCGTTAATACGGATATTAGTAAATAAAAAAAATCCCCGTTAGTCAATTGATTAACGGGGATTTTTAGTTTTGAAAATTTCTTAATTTATAACTAACTTTCTAATGCGTTTTAAAGGACCACTGCAATATGTTTGATGACAGTTTATACATTGGTTAATATACAAAGTATACATTTCTTTTTGCTTAGTAATAGGCGCATTTACTAAATTTTTATATGCTTCTTGAAACATGCGTGCATTTTCAAAAAATTGTGGTTGCAACACATTTGGATCAGTAGGCTCTACCAAATAAAAACGTATAAACGGAAATGAAGTGCTATCAATCAATTCTCCAGCTTCAATCTTGTTCTTCATTTTTTGTGCGTTATCTGCCATTTGGCGCATCATTAAAGCCATTGGCTTATCATTATTGGGATAACGGGTGGTAGTGCTACTACAACTGGCATCAGCAGTATCAACTTTCACCATGGTATCTTGACTCGCAACTTGCGAAGCTTTACCATTAGTTGAGTTATTATTATTGCAGGCCACAATTAAAATTGCAGCAATAATTACAGTTAAAACTTTATGCGAAAGCTTAAACATGTTATTGTAAAATAACACCGTTAGCTTCAAATACCAATTCGCGTACTGGCTCTTTTATAGCAGCAACTTCTTCAGCACTTTTTCCATCATCTTTTGCATACTCTTGCAAATCGGCAACAGATGTTACTTCAACCTTAGCCACACCCATGGCAATTGCAGTTTTTCCAGCACAATCTTTTGGTACAAAAAAGCCATAATCTTTAAATGTTACACGCATACTTGTACCATCTTTTGCTTTTAATTCCATCCAACATCCCTTTTTCTTGCATACTGCATCAACAGGTGCAATTACTTTTGTTGTCATTTCGGTTTTATCGCCCATTAAGGTTTTCATTTCCTCAATAGTTATTGCACTATCAGCAGTAATTACATCGCCAAAATTTTCTGGGGTAGCAGTTGAGGCTTCAGTAGCTTGACCATCTGCATTTGCAGCAGTATTAGAATTTGTGTTTTGGCCACATGCAAAAGCTAGTGATGCAAGTGCTAAATAAATTACTTTTTTCATTTGTAAGTTTTTACGTTAATATTTAGTGCAAATTAATTTGTTTATAGTCATAATATAAAGTTAAAACTTTTTATTTATTTAATGTAATGTTTGCTTAGTTGTAATAAAGTGTATATTTGCACCACCTAAAAATGGTATTGTGGCCGAGAGGCTAGGCTCAGCTCTGCAAAAGCTGCTACAGCGGTTCGAATCCGCTCAATACCTCCACTAAAAGCGCTTTATCCAAGCGCTTTTTTTGTTTGTTTTCCATTACAAATCAATCGTAATAATATCTTTTATTCATAAAATAAAAACCAAACTAGCTCGCAAAATTTACCAACTTAATTAATTGATTAATAAAACGTTGAAACTAATTTACAGGTCGTAATTTATGTGGTGATTTTTTTATTTGAAAACAATGTATATCTTGAATTTATAAAAGGGGTATTTTATGCTAAGTTTTTGGGAAACAAACTCACTGGTAAACTTTCAATATATTGTGGTAGGCGCTGGTATTACAGGGCTAAGCACTGCGTGTGCCATTAAAGAAAAGAACCCTAAAGCAACAGTATTGGTTATTGACAAAGGTATTTTACCTACTGGAGCAAGTACAAAAAATGCAGGATTTGCCTGTATAGGTTCATATAGCGAAAAATGGGCTGATTACGAAAAACTAGGAGAAGATAAATTCTTAAACCTTATTGAAGACAGGTGGATTGGACTATACTTATTGCGCAAACGATTGGGTGACGACCATATTGATTATATTAATCATGGTGGGTTTGAAGTTATGCTTAACGAAGGCGGCTGCAATATAGATAAGGTTGCTAAACTAAACGAAATGCTGCTGCCTATTTTTAAAAAGCAGGTGCTTTATATTGCGCCACAATTTATAAACCAATTTGGTTTTAATGGTGATATGGTAACTGATATGGTATTTAATCCTTTTGAAGGACAAATTGATACTGGAAAGATGATGAATACACTGCTTAATTATGCAGGTATTTTGCAGGTTAGGGTCATTACTGCAACAGATGTTACACATATAGAAGATACACCAACGGGAGCTAAGGTATATTGTAAAAACAATAACCAAGAGATAGTTTTTAAAGCCCAACAAGTAGCTATTTGTACCAATGCTTTTACAAAACGTTTTTTGCCTGATGAAGACATTATTCCAGGTCGAGGACAAGTACTTTGCACTTCACCAATAGAAGATTTAAAGTTCTCAGGAATTTTTCACTTTGATGAAGGATATTATTATTTTAGAAACTTTGGTAAAAGAGTTATTTTTGGCGGTGGTAGAAACATAGATTTAGAAACAGAAACCACTACAGATTTACAAATAAACGAACGTATACAAAGCCAACTTAACTTTTTTTTAGAAGAAATGATTTTGCCAAACACTAAATTTACGATAGAATCCAAATGGAGTGGTATAATGGCCTTTAACGATGATAAAACACCTTTGGTAAAACGTGTAAGTCCGCATATAATAGTAGGCGCCAGACTTAATGGAATGGGCATTGCATTGGCAAGCAAAATTGCTGACGACTTAGCTACTTTAATCAATCAATAACAAATACATTTTATGATAAAAAGAACACTCTCGATATTAATTATTAGTGCTTTAATGGGCTGCTATTTAAATGCCCAAACATTATTGGTTTTTCAAACAGAACTAAACATACATCCACAAGCTAGTAACAGAGCAGGTTGCGTATTTAACATACCAAACCTTAACCAAACGTTTGATGTAAATAATAATATAAAGTGGGAGTTTAATGTGCAAGAACTTACGCCAACAGCAGAAGTTGATGACTATTTTAAAGAGTGTATTAACAAACAGTGGAGCATCACTTTTCTTGACCCAAATACAAATGAGCGTTTAAGTGCAGAAAAACTTTCGGCAAACGAAAATACGATTTCAGCACAGTGTTTATTTAATGATGTTTATCTGAATTTAGAGGTTAAAATAACTAAAAAACTGAACAAGCAAAAGGTTATGTACAACGAAGTTTCATTTAAGTTTCCACCTCACCAAATTGGATTAAATGCACCGGATGATTTAGTGATTGTGCTTAAAATGGAGAAGCTATAAGTTTTAACCACAACTATTTTTGGGGGAGATAACCACAGCTGATACAATGAAGATTTAACCACAATGGCACAGCGAAGATTTAACCACAGCGGACACAGCGATTACACTGCGAGCACAGCGGTTGTTAGAAGGAATAATCAAAGCGAACACAGCGAAATGAGTTATGCATTATGCCCTAAAACACAATCACATTTCCGCATAAAAAAAGCCACGATTATTTCGTGGCTTTTTACTTTATAATTAAGTTAATTATTCTTACTTAGGTAAATCTTCTTTAGGTAAATTATCTTTATGCAGTTTACTATGGCGTTTACCATATGCAAAGTATACAAGCAAACCAAAAGCCATCCAAATTGCAGCTACTTTTAATGTTTCGTAATCTAAAGCTACTATCATACCAGCACATACCAAAATACCCAAAATAGGAATTAATGGCACCAAGGGTGTTTTAAATGGTCGTTCAATATGAGGTGATTTAACACGCATAATCCATACACCAGCGCTAACTAATACAAAGGCAAACAGGGTTCCAAAACTTGTTAAATCTCCTGCTACGCTTCCGGGTACAAATGCTGCAAATAATCCTACAAACACAAATAATATCATATTTGCTTTATATGGTGTTTTATATTTTGGGTGTAATTCACTAAAAGCTTTTGGCATCAAACCATCATTACTCATACTAAAAAACACACGGCTTTGGCCCATTAACATTACTAATATTACCGAGCTAAATCCAGCTAAAATTGCTATGGTTACACTTGTACCTAACCACTCATAACCTTGCATATAGGTTTGTATAGCATAGGCTACTGAGGCTTCTTTACCAGTAGTTTTAAACTCTTGCCAATTTGCAACACCCGTTAAAACATGTCCAAATAAAATATATAATATGGTGCAAATAACCAATGAACCTAAAATACCAATAGGCATATCACGCTTAGGGTTTTTAGCTTCTTGTGCCGCAGTACTCACTGCATCAAACCCAATAAAAGCAAAAAATACAATGGCCGCACCTCCTAGCACTCCTCCCCAACCCCACTTAAAAAAACCTTCGTGGCCAAGTGTACCTTCAGGTATTAAATAAGGCACATGATTTTCGGGTTTAATAAATTGCCAACCTATAACTATAAATACAATTACTATAGTAACTTTTACAAACACTATTATGGCATTTATCATGGCACTTTCGGCAGTACCCTTTATTAAAACTGCGGTAATTACCAATAAAATAATTAATGCGGGAAGGTTAACAAAACCACTAGTTACGCTAACTAAACTTGTTAAATTTTGTGGCAGTAACGAAAACTGATCATCACTTAATACAAGCTCACCACCTCTAACTAAGTTTAACCATTCTGGCTTAAATGCTGTAATTTGAGCTACGTTTTCGGCTGTTACCCGATGTAAACTCTCAAACGGACTATGGCACCATTGATATGGTATTGCCCCTCCAAGCAAGTTGTTTAAATATTCGCTCCAAGCTATACTAACGGTGGCCGCACCTAACGCGTATTCCATCATTAAAGCCCAACCAATAATCCACGCTACTAGCTCGCCCATGGTCACATAACTATATGCATAAGCACTACCTGCAATAGGTATCATTGCCGCAAACTCAGCATAACATATACCTGCAAAAGCACAGCCAATTGCTGCTACAATAAATGATAAAGTTACTGCTGGCCCCGAAGCTTCGGCTGCTGCTGCTGCTGTTCTCACAAACAAACCTGCACCAATAATTGCGCCTACTCCTAATCCAATTAAATTACCCGCACCAAGTGTGCGTTTTAATTGTTGATTTTCGGACTCTTTTAATAAATTAGCAATATTTTTTGTTGAAAATAGCCCCATACTGTTATTATAATTTTAAAAAACGAATAGGCAATATAATAATGTTTTATCCATTGCAAAATACTTTTTATACCGTATGCAGTGGTAGAATGGGAATTGATTTTAAAGTGTAAGCACTTCATTACCTCCACTTTTTTTAACCTAAAGACAAGCAGTTGTTTTAAAAAAGGAATAAAGCATTTAACAGGTTAACCATTAATTAATCGGTGTTGATTAATTTTTAAACTTAAGAAGCTGATTTATCAAACCAAACCTTTTACCATTTAAAATTATTGATGGTAAAGCCGCTGACAAGTATACTTAAATCAAAAGTTAATTATAAAATTTTAAGTAAAACTTCTTTTAATAATTCATCAGGTGCGGTTGATGCATTGTTAACGCCTTTACTTTTTAAATCATAGTCGTGCATAATTCTGATGGCACGTTCAAGCTCATCGGCACTATATTTACTTGCGGCATTAATATAATCTTTAGATTGGTAAAAATTCAACCCAAATTTACGTTGCAATTGGGATGGGTCTTTAAGATTACTTTGCTTTACCATGTATGTTCTATTAAAAAAATTGTTCAGGTTTATTAAAGCAGCAATAATACTAAAGTCTTTATTTTTACTCATGTGGTGAGCAATAAACATAGCTCGGGCACTATTTTTAAGGGCAATCGCACCAATCAATTCAAAAATATTAAACTCTTTACTTATGCCTATTTTTAACTCCACATCAGTATCCGTAATTTGGGTATCACCTTCTTTATTAATCATCAACTTTTCTAATTCGTTGGCAATTTTACCTAAATCACTACCCAAACTATCGGCAATTAAACTTGCACTACGTGGGCTAATATTAAATCCCTTGTTTTTTAAATACTGTTCAATCCAAGCAGGCAATTGGTTATCGTAAAGTTTTTTCGATTCAAAAACAACGTGTTTGCTTAAGCATTTGTAAATTTTGGTACGCTTATCTAACTTTTCTTTTTTATAACAAAAAATTAAAATAGTACTGGGTACAGGCTTTTCAAAATAAGCTTCTAACCCATCTAGTTCTTTTATATTTTGCGCCTCTTTAACAATAATAACTTGGTAATCCGACATCATTGGAAAACGTTTTGCTGTATTAATTAACGTTTCTATTTCTACATCTTTACCATAAAATACCGTTTGGTTAAAGCCTCTTTCGCCTTCATTTAAAATATTATTTTCGGCATAATTACTTATCTCATCTATATAAAAATGTTCGGCTCCATATAAAAAATATATCGGTGCAAATTTTCTTGCTTTAATACTTGATAGTATTTTATTAAAATCTGAGCTATTTTCGGCAGCCATTTACTTTGTAATTTATTGATTAATGCAGCTAAACTTTCCTAGATACAATTTTAAGCTTAAAAAGGTTGAAAACAGAAATTATATTTTCGACATTATAAGGAAAAAATTTATTGTGCTAACTCCAGAAGAGTGGGTAAGGCAACATTTGGTGCACTATTTAATTGAACAATGCGGCTGCAAACCATCGTTAATGGCTGTAGAAAAAGGATTGATTGTAAATGGCTTACAAAAAAGATTTGATGTTTTGGTATATGATAATCAAGGCCAACCCATATTGCTTGCAGAGTGCAAAGCGCCTGAAGTAAAACTATCAGATGCTACATTTTTACAGGCTGCAGTTTACAATAAACAGCTTAAGGTGAGTAATTTAGTAATTACCAATGGGTACGAGTTGCAGTTTTGTAAATACAACAGCGATTTTAGTGTTTATAACCTACAAAACGATATTCCTAAATATCCATTTTTATAAAAATAATTGATTTTATTTGACTCTTATATTTTATCTAAACAGCAATATATTTGCCTTAATTATATTTAAAACAAATTTAAAAAGCATTTAAACGTATGATAAATAATCATGAGATAGATTACCGCATTTTAGGAAATGAAATGCAATGTGTAGAAATTGAACTTGACCCGCAAGAAACTGTTGTAGCCGAACCTGGGAGTTTTATGATGATGGATAATGGCATTGATATGCAAACTATATTTGGTGATGGTTCTGCACAAAACAATGGATTATTAGGTAAATTATTTTCGGCAGGAAAAAGACTTTTAACTGGCGAAAATTTATTTATGACTGCATATACCAATGTGGCTAACAATAAAAAACAAGTAAGTTTTGCAGCACCATATCCCGGGCGAATTATAGCAATGGATTTATATCATTTAGGTGGAAAAATAATTTGTCAGAAAGATTCGTTTTTATGCGCTGCAAAAGGTGTAAGTGTTGGCATTGAGTTTCAGCGTAAACTTGGTACTGGCTTATTTGGTGGTGAAGGTTTTATTATGCAAAAACTGGAGGGTGATGGAATGGCATTTGTACATAGCGGTGGACATGTGATTGAGCGCAAACTTGAACCTGGCGAAATGCTTAAAGTTGATACAGGTTGCCTTGTTGCTTTTACACATGATGTGCATTACGATATACAATTTGTAGGCGGAATTAAAAATACGTTATTTGGTGGTGAAGGGGTGTTTTTTGCAACCTTATCGGGACCAGGAAAAGTTTGGATTCAAACTTTACCAATAAGCCGATTGGCTGGAAGATTATTGGCTTACGGAACCACAACCCGCAAAGAAGAAGGCAGCATTTTAGGTGGTATAGGCAATTTACTTGATGGTGATGGAAAATGGTAGTTAATTTTTAAAACTATGCTATAAAATGGTGTATTGAGTGAATTAATACACCATTTTTATTTTGTGCCAAAGTTTCGGCCTAAGCTTACACCAAACCAATTTTCGAATTTATTATTACGAATAAAAGGGGTATAACCTATTCTAAGAATTGTTTTATTGGTTTCTACCACCCTAAATCCTAATACCAATGTTGGCACAATTTCGCGCTCGGTTACACTTTTATTAACTAAGGTAAAACCAAGGCCAAATTCAAGTTTTTCTTTTCGCTCGCGACTGCCTAATAATATTGATGTGGTAAACGGAGAAAGCACTTCTCCTTTTGATAAATCTATTTTATTTAAAAATTTACCTCCAATAAAATTATAGCTAACTCCTACCCTGCCAACCCAACCAAATTTGGTGCTTTTGTACAACACCTTTTCGTAATTTAACGAGTACAAAAATGCTGCACCACCCAACTCTACATACCAATTATTTAATCCACTTGGTTCGCGATATGGTTTTTCTTGAGAAAAGACCGTTGATGTAAATACAAATAAACAAAACCATAAACTTATGGTACATTTGATAAGGTAATTAAACATGAATTTTATACAGAATAAGTGTTTGCAATATTATCAAATATTTTGCAACTTAAGTTTAGATGTAGTTGGTGGTGTTATTTGTAACATGCTTGCCATTTCGTATGGGTTTAATATTAACGCCCCCAAAGCATGGTATATTGTGCTACCATTGGGTACTTGGTTAATTTATTTGACAGATCATTTAGTAGATGTAATCCGCACAAAAGAAGAGTTTCCTACTATGCGACATCAGTTTATCAAAAAACATTTAAATGCAATTATTGTATTAGTTGTGCTTATTATAATAGCAATTGCATCTGCCACAATTATATATTTTGATAGGGAATTAATTATTGTAGGAATATGTATGACCGCTCTTATTATGATTCATCTTTTATTGGTTAGACTAAATCCGCAATCAAAAAGTATCATTAATAATAAGGAGTTTGGTGTGGCCTTTATTTATGCAACTTGTATTTTTATTTACCCATTGTATTTTAGTTTTTTTTCGGCTTGGTTTGATGGTGCATTTTATTTGTACATACTTTTTTTATTGGCTACTTACCAAAGTTTATTGTTGTGTTCCATTATCGAATTTGAGATTGATGTAAAGATGAACAACACCAGTTTTATTAGAACAATGGGGTTTGCAAGAGGTGTAGTTGTGTTTCAAGGAATCACTTTATCGAGCATTATTTTATTGGCATATATAACGTTTGGATTAAGTTTTTATAACCCAGCTTTACCGGCTTTTTATTTCTTAATTATTGCAGGCAATTACCTGATATATTTAAATAGCGACAAACTTAAATCGCATCTGTTTTACCGCAAAATTGCCGAATTGTTGTTTTGGTTACCTGTGTTGAGTTTGCTATACTAAATTCAATTAAGAATTAAAAATTACGAATTACGAATTGGGTTTAATTTTGGGTTGATGTTTTTGTGCTATAGGGCGATTATTTATTAACCGCAAAGGTCGTTAAGGTCGCAAAGAAAATTATGAATTGGAGGTTAATTCCACTTCAATATTCAGCATTCAAAATTCATTATTCATTATTCATTATTTTTTTTGGAGAAATTCTAATGCCGAGGTTTAATCAACAGCTGAATTAAATCCTTCTCCTTTCGTGCTTCGAATTTTAGATTTCGAATTTCACTTCTGTATTCATTATTTTTATAAAGCCGTCTTAAATAAATTCAAGACGGCTTTAAATAATATAGGTTAATTACTTTTTCTTAATTGGCTTTTTGGGATCTGCTCCTCTTGCACTGGCCATATCTTCAAGCTTTTGTTGAAACTTGCTTTTGGTTACAGGTTTCTTTTTATTCTCTTGAATTTGTGCATGCATTTTAGAGTCATCAACAAAACTACGTATCAATAATTGCTGACCAATGGTAAATAAGTTAGATACAAAATAGTAGTAATTTAAACCTGCTGCAAAACTGTTTAACATAAACAAGAATACAACTGGCATAAAGTAACTCATCCATTTCATTTGGCCTGTCATACCGCTTTGTTCGTTGTTGTATACAGCATAAACTACTGATGAAATTGTCATTAACAATGCAAATAAACTCACATGGCTTCCGTATCCAGGAATATGGAAAGCAAAATCGAATATGCTATCATACGTACTTAAATCTGGCGCCCATAAAAATGCTTGCTGACGTAATTCAAATGCACTTGGAAAAAACTGGAACATGGCTACCAAAACTGGCATTTGTAACAATACTGGTATACAGCCACCCAATGGATTTACACCAGCCTGACGATACATTTTCATGTTCTCTTGCTGAATTTTGGTCATATCATCACCAAACTTTGCTTTTATTTCATCCAATTCGGGCTTTAATACACGCATTTTTGCGGTAGATAAATACGACTTATAAACCAGTGGAAATAATAGTGTTTTGATAATTAATGTTAGCAAGAAAATAATCAAACCAAAACTGCTAATGTATTGGCTTAAAAAGTAAAATACGTTTACTGTTAAATATTTGTTTACCCATCTAAAAATACCCCAACCCATTGGTACAATACGCTCTAGTTGGCTTAAGTCTAATTTCTCTAAAGTTTTAAAATGGCTAGGACCAAAATAAAATTTCATACCAAATGATTCGTTTGCCGTATGGTTATAGGGTACTATTAAATTAGCGCTTAGTTGTTTTATGTATTGTTTGGTTTCATCTTCTCTAGTTTCAATTTTTGCGCTAATAAACTCTTTATCGGCAACTAAACTGGCATTAAAGTATTGTTGTTTAAACGAAATCCATTTTACTGGTGTAGTTAAATCAACTGCTTCTGCTTTGGTTTCCGAAATATAATCGGGCTCATCGGCAGTAGTTTTGTAATAAATAGTAGTAGTTCGGTGTTCGGCTTCAAATGTCTTTTCTTGTTGACGAATTTTCGCAGCCCAACTCATATCAATATAGTTGCTTCCTGCAGCTACTTGTTTTTCGAGGCCCACCATATTAAATTGATAAGCTACTAAATTATCCGTTTCGGTAAATGAATAACGTTGTTCTATGTATTGATTTGGACCAACAGTAAGTATCATACTTAACGATTTACCATCGGCAGCAAGCTGCGGTATAAAGTATAAATCGCTTGTGTTTATTTGTTTGCCATTGTTGGTTTTAAAGCTATAGTTTAACTCTTCGTTGGTGCCATCAAACAATATCAATTGGGTACCATCGTATTTTTTCTGATTCTTTAAAACTACCTTTTTAAGTGCACCACCTTTGTTGCTAAAGGTTAACAATAACTCTTCATTTTGTAAAGTAGTAAACTCTTCTTTACCTAATGCAGCACTACCAAAAGTACCGTATGATTGCTGAATTGCAGCTGTATCTATTACTTGAATGCTATCTTTTGCAGCAGTTAAAGCAACTTGAGCGCGTACTGCACTATCCTTTTGCAATTGTACATTTACAATCGAATCTTTTTGTAATTGAAGTACGTTAAGTTCGGCTTCACTGGGTTGATTAATCCAGGCAAATGTTACCAAGATTGCAAATATCAACCCAAGGCCAATCATCGAATTTCTATCCATGTGTATATATTTTTGCTTATAAAAACAGCGTGCAAAAGTATCTATTTTTTAGGTAGGTATTGCACTATAAAAACACGTTTACCATATTTTTAGCTGATTAACTATAAAACAAGTAGTTAAGTAAACAACAATAGGTAAATAGCCAAAATTTTAAGGTAATGATTAGTTTTGCGGCATGTTAGGACTAAAATTAGCCACCGACCCAAGATGGGCAAATGCAGCAGAAAAATCGCTTGAAGAAGTATTAATAGACCATGCCTATTGCGAGCAAAAGGCAGCTACAACAGGCATTTCGCTTATTGTACAATATCCTGAGTTTGAAAAAATGGTTAAAACCTGCACCGCGATTGTTGCCGAAGAGTGGGGCCATTTTAGAAAAGTGCTAAAAGAACTTGACAAACGTGGTTATAAATTTGGCCCACAGCGCAAAGATTTATATGTAAATGAGCTGATGAAGCTGATTACGCGTGGTGGTGATAGAAACGAACAAGTAGCTGAACGTTTGTTGCTATTGGCTATGATTGAAGCTAGAAGTTGTGAGCGTTTTAGGGTTTTATCTATTAATATGAGCGACCCTAACTTGCGTGAATTTTACCACGAATTTATGGTAAGCGAAGCCGGACATTATGTTACTTTTATTGAATTGGCCGAAGAATACAAAGGCAAGGATTACGTGAAAAAACGCTGGCAAGAAATTTTAGATGGCGAAGCAGAGATTATGAAAAACATGACCCCTACAGGAGAAAGGATTCATTAATAGAAAGATTTTTTTACTTACAAACTCCTACTCTCGATACAAACACCACGCTGCAACCTACCCAAGGCTTACTCGAGCAGGCTGTTAATTATTATATGGAAAGTTTCAGCCGCTTCGAGTGATTGCTGAATGGGCTTTGCGCTGGAGCAATTGTATCGAGAAAGGGAATGAAGAAAAAACTCCTACTCTCGATACAAGCCCAACTCTACAATCAACCCAAGGCTTACTCGAGCAGGCTGAGTAACAAAAATGGCTACACCAAAACTGATGTACCATTTTTAAATTGTATTATTTTACAGCTTAACTATTACTATAATCCATTGCTGCTTTTACAAACTTTACAAACAAAGGATGTGGTGTTAAAACAGTACTTTTATACTCGGGGTGAAACTGCACGCCCACAAAGTATGGATGATCTTTTATTTCTACAATTTCAGCAAGTTTGGTTTCTGGATTTACTCCTGTAATTAACATACCTGCTTTTTCAAAATCTTTGGTAAACTTATTATTAAACTCGTAACGGTGGCGATGACGTTCCGTAATTTTAGTTTTTTCGTAAGCTTTATATGCTTTGCTATCTTTAGTAATTTCGCAAGCATAAGAACCTAAACGCATGGTTCCACCTTTTGCAGTAATTTTTTTCTGCTCAGGCATCATATCAATTACAGGATGTTTGGTTTTGGCGTTCATTTCGGTGCTGTGCGCATCTTTAAAACCTAACACATTTCGGGCAAATTCAATTACACACGTTTGCATGCCTAAACAAATACCAAAAAACGGAATTTTATTTTCGCGTACATATTTAATAGCAGCAATTTTACCATCAATTGCACGTCCGCCAAAACCTGGAGCCACCAACACACCATCTAAATGTGCTAGTTTATGGTGTGCATTATCATCAGTTATTAATTCGCTATGTATATACTCTAATTTCACTTTACACTCTTTACTTGCACCTGCATGTATAAAGGCTTCGGTAATACTTTTGTATGCATCTGGCAGTTCAACATATTTACCTACTAAACCAATTTTTACTTCGTGTTTAGGATTTTTATGTCGGGTTAAAAAGTTTAACCAACTATCCATGTCAGGCTCGTTTTTGGCCGAAAGTTTTAGTTTTGTTAATACCGTTTTATCCAACTTTTCTTTTAGCATGGCCATTGGCACATCGTATATGGTTTGCATATCTAATGCTTCGATAACCGAGCTTGGGGTAACATTACAAAACAGGGCAATCTTTCTTTTTATATCTTTATTTATAGAGTGCTCTGAGCGGCATACCAAAACATCTGGCTGAATACCCGACTCTAACAACATTTTAACTGAATGCTGGGTAGGTTTGGTTTTTAACTCGTGGGCTGCACTTAAATATGGTAATAATGTTAAATGAACCACCATACAATCTTCGGGTTTTAACTCCCATTTTAACTGACGAACAGCTTCTATGTAAGGCAATGATTCAATATCACCCACGGTTCCGCCTAACTCGGTAATAATTATTTCGTATTTACCGGTTTCGCCAATCAGCTTCATTCTGCGCTTAATCTCATCCGTAATATGTGGTATTACCTGAACTGTTTTTCCTAAATATGCGCCTTCGCGTTCTTTTTCAATAACATATTGATAAATGCGGCCTGTGGTAACATTGTTTTCTTGCGAAGTAGGCACATTTAAAAAGCGCTCGTAATGGCCCAAATCTAAATCGGTTTCTGCACCATCCTCGGTAACATAACATTCGCCATGCTCGTAAGGGTTAAGTGTTCCTGGATCTACATTTATATATGGATCAAACTTTTGAATGGTTACAGTATAACCTCGTGCTTGTAGCAGTTTAGCTAATGATGCGGCTATAATACCTTTACCTAATGATGAGGTAACGCCACCTGTAACAAAAATATATTTTGGATTGTGATTCATGTTTTTTACTGCGGATTAATAGAAAAAATCAAGGGTAAGTGTATAAAAACCAATTGGATATTTACCCGCAAACCACATAGCATTTTTAACTATATGGGATACAAAGCTAATAAAATATTAATGGGTAAAAAA
>JAUCCO010000066.1:0-17813 GCA_034676125.1 Bacteroidia bacterium | reverse complement strand
ATATTAGTATGATGATAATTGGTATTGTATTAATTCAGGTAGGAAGAACATTAAGTAAAAAACAAACGGTAGCACTTTCTAAACACAAAAAAGCATTGGTGTTTTTTAGCATTGGTTTTGTATTGATATTATCTCGTATTCCGTGGAAAGCAGCCATGTGGCCAATGTAATTCTGAATGAAATTTTATTTACACAAAACGCGCGGCCCAAGGCCGCGCGTTTTTTGTGATTGTCTACCTCAACTATTACAATCCATCAAAATGGTTTTCATAAAAGTTATTTTTAATTGTTTTATTTTTTTGTCAGTAAAATCTTTTTTTGGTGTTACGCTTTCTTTTATTTCTTCTCAAAAGCACAATCATGCAATATAATGCGAGTGTATCCTATTACAGACATTCGTATCCAACCATATAATGTATCACTTCCTTGCACAAAACGTATTCCTAAGTATTTATTGCTTGTATTTCGCCAATTATTAACATCATTTTCATAAGCGTCTTGTCCGATTCCATAGCTTGATGCTAAACCATAACTTTCGTTATGTAAAGGATAACCTTTATACAAAGAATCTATTGGAGACCATTCACCTATTTGTTCTCCAATAGCACTCCTATAATTTGCTTTTCTGATGATACCGTTGCAAAAATATTTATCATGAGCCTTACTTCCATAATCATAGTATATACGATCTGCATTGATACTAATTTTATTAGTTGCTGTGTTTTTGGGAATTATATCCGAATAATAGTCATGGTCATAACTAAATGGTTGAGAGGAACGGTTAGTTGCAATTAATCCAATGTCATTTATTCCATCATTATCTATATCAATAACTAAAGTATTTATTGAAGTATATCCATTAGCTGATGTTACTGTTAATGTGTCAATAATTATATCAGGTTCAAAATCGTGGTACACCATGTTTTTAGACACTACACCCGCCAATATATGATGCTTATTTAAATCAATAAGCTCGGCATCCTGCTTACAGGAAGCAAGGAATAACAAAAACAACCATTTATAAATTTTCATAACTGCTATTGTTTACATTAGAACCTGTTGTTCTGAAGAAAGGCAACTCCACATCGTCTGATCCATACAAATTCGCACCATTTACAACTATGGGGTGATTAGATGTGCTAAATGTTCTGTTATTGGTGCCTTGATTGGTCCAATTAAAATCATTTATTTTATTGGATATAGTACTTCTCCAATCAGTGCTTTTAGTGTTGAAATATTGTGAAATATATACAGTTCCACAAATATTTGTATTTTCAACAGATTGGGCATTTACTCTTAAGATTACAAGTATGAGTAATTTAAAGATAAGTAATTTTTTCATGGTTATGTTATTTTATTCGGTAGCCAATAAATTCGTCATGCAATAATTGGCTTTGCCAATTCGGCCTGCCGTCTGCAGCGGTATCCTTGTGATAACTGTAAACAATTTTTAGTTCATCATTTTTCAATAAGCCATACCCCTCGAACCAACCGTATTGAAAAGTTGATACAAAAGAGACAGAACCACCAAAAGGTATTCGATTTATGGCTTGTTGTGGTGTGCCATCAAATCTTAATATGTATCTTGGTGGATTATAATTATCATAAGGAATATTTGTAATGTGAATTCCCCATAAACTATTGAACATGGTAGGTCCAATGGTATCTATCGTTACAACAACCTCTTTGTTAGGGTTTGATTTTTTGTACCCCTTATAAGAACCAAAAACTGGCCATTGTTTCTCTTTTAGTAACAATGGAGCATCGGCCGTTATAAACGAACGAACCAAAGTATCTACTGTTTTTAATTTACCTACACACCTCGCATCAACACTCTTGTACACAATAAGCATTGGATTAATTGTACTCTTATTCGGATATCTTTCTCTTGAAAATTGTGCTACGCGCAGTGTTTCTGTACCCAAAATCCACAAACAACTGTCGTATTTTGGGGTGGTAACTGTGTACCGAATCGACCTTCCTCCGTCTAAAGGACTTCCAATTTCAAACCACCTGTCCCAAACTTTTTCCTCCATTACAAAATCTGCTTTAAGTGGGGTTTCGCAATTACAAGGATTGTAGGTTTCGCAATCTTTATTGCATGGGTTTTCGCAATTGTCGGTACAGCTACTTATAAAAATACTTAGTAGCAATACTGCTGTAAATAATTTACTAGTTTTCATGGCTTTTAAGTTCAGCAATTTGTTTTCTTAAATCTTCTATTTGCGCTTGTTGCTCTTTAATTATGAGTAAACAATAACTACTTTGTTTAAACTATTTTAATTGTGCAAAACTGTTAAAACTAATTAAAACCAAGGTTATGCAAATGATACATGTTTTTAATAGACTATTCATAATGTGTTAAATGGTTATTGTTTAACACAAAACTATTGTAATAAAATTTGGATACAAATTATTTCTGGGTCCTAATAGGACCCCTCATACAGAATTGTTGATTTTGCTACTTATTTATTTACTTTTGAATGGTATAATAATTAAATTACTATGCCACAAAACAAAACTACTCAATATAAAAACATTGGTAATGCCATTAAATTAATAAGGGTTAGCAAAGGTTTTACGCAGGAATATATGGCCAATAAGCTTGGTTATTCTGATAGAGGAGCGTATGCAAAAATTGAACGAGGAGAAAATGTAACCCTTGATATTTTATTGCTTATTGAAATTTGTGATATGCTAGGCTGTAATCTTGTACACTTAATGTTAGTGGCAGAAATTAATATATTTCAAGACCCAATTATATCATATACTCAATTTAAAAAGCTTTTAGAAGGATATGAATAGAAACTTGTTGAGGAAGAAAATGCATCAACTTAGATGTGATATTAATTATAATACACTGCAACTCTATTAATGTTGAGACTATAATGAAATTTTTAATAATAAAAGACCCCAATAAACCCAAAAAGATCCCGACTAGCGGAATCTTTTTAATGTTAGGGTATAACGTATTAGGGGGTAAAATACTTTATACAGACTAATAAGATTCAAAGCAACGTTTTAAAAGTTGAGATTAAAATACGTGATATGTCGTATTTTTAAGGTTGTAATGCCGCTTTGTAAGTTGCCAAGCACCGGTCTCTTGCCATGCTGTGTTCCACAATGGGTAATAGTTGTTTTGGTGTGCCATACTCGGGCACCCATTTTTTAACATACTTTAATTCTTTGTCAAACTTTTCGGTTTGTAATGCAGGGTTAAATACCCTAAAATATGGAGCAGCATCTGTGCCACAACCTGCTGCCCACTGCCAACCGCCATTGTTTGCACTCAAATCAAAATCTAATAATTTTTCGGCAAAATAAGCCTCACCCCAAGCCCAATCTATTAATAAATGTTTGGTTAAAAAACTGGCTACAATCATTCTAACACGGTTGTGCATATAACCTGTTGTGTTAAGTTCTCTCATACCTGCATCTACAATTGGGTAACCTGTTTTTCCATTACACCAAGCATCAAACTCTTCTGGATTATTGCGCCATTGTATTATTGCATATTGTTTTTTAAACGGACCTTCAGCTACGCGTGGAAAGTTTGCCAAAATCATCATATAAAAATCCCGCCAAATTAATTCGTTTAAAAAAGTTTCGTTTAGTGCAAGTGCCTTTCGTGCTTTTTCTCTAATGCTAATGGTGCCAAATCTAAAATGCAAACCTAAACGCGAAGTTCCTAAAATGGCTGGAAAATTTCGTGTTTTATCGTAGTTTTTTATAATGCTTTGTGCCGTTTGTTTTGATGGAAAATGGGTGTCGGTTTTAACAAATCCAAGCTTGGTTAATGTTAAAAGTACTGAAGGTGTTTTTACTTTTAAAAAATTATCAAAGTACTTTTCGTTTGGATAACTACTCAAATAAAAATCATTCAACTTTGCTTTCCATTTTTTACTATAAGGAGTAAAAACGGTGTAAGGTAATCCATCATCTTTAAGCACTTCGTTGTACTCAAAAATACATTGGTCTTTATAGGAGGTAAAACTAATTTTTCGGGTGTTTAAAAATTCCTTAACCTCGTTGTCTCTTTTAATGGCGTAAGGTTCGTAGTCGTGGTTGGTAAATACATGTGCTACATCATTGTTGTTTGCTATAAGCTCCCAAATAGATTTAGGTTTACCAAAATACACCTGCAAATCGCTTCCTAATTGGTTAAGTTGAGTTTTTAATTCGGCTAGTTGTTGGTGAATAAAATCAACACGTTTATCCTCCTTGTTTTCTAATTTTTTTAAAATTTCGCTATCAAAAATAAAAATGGGCATCACAGGCAATCCACTTTTAAGTGCGTGGTACAAGCCAGCATTGTCTTCAAGCCTTAAATCTCGTCTAAACCAAAATACAGATATGGGAGAATTGTTCATAAACAAACTAAACACAAAATAGTGGTAAAAGTTTGTGGTAAACTAATTGTTTTTTATTTTTAATTCGATGGCACTTGTGCTAAAACCATCAATAAAATCAATCGTTTTAACTTGTCCGCCTTTTGCGGTTACAATATCAAAACCCACAATATTTTCGGGTTTATAATCGCTGCCTTTTACCAATACATCCGGTTGTAAGGTTTTAATTAAATTGTAAGGAGTGGCATCATTAAATAAAATTACTGCATCAACACATTGCAACGAAGCCAATATTTGTAAACGAGATTGCTCGTCTTGTATTGGTCGGCTTGGCCCTTTTAATGCACTAACCGAAGCATCGGTATTAACGCCTATAATTAATTTATCACCACAATCAGCAGCCTTAGCCAAATAGTCAACATGGCCACGGTGCAAAATATCAAAACAACCATTGGTAAACACCACTTTTTGGCCAGCAGTTTGCCATTGTTGCACTTGCTGTTGCAAGGTTTGGGTTGATGTAAAAATTTTATCTAATATGGTTTTGTGATGTGCCATAGTTTTATTTTACTTGTTGCTTGTGTTTGCTTAATACCACCAACGAACTTATTGCGCCAATAACTATAAACATTACCATTTGTGCGCCATGCACTATGGTTGCGTATGCAATACCATCTTCTTGTGCTACACCAAATAACAATAAACCTTGCATTACTGCAAAATGATAAGTGCCTGCACCTGCGCCTGGAGCTGGAATTATCATACCAATAGTACCCATTGCAAAAACAGTTAGACATTGCGTAAATGTTAAGCTCGCAGTGGCTGATAATGCAAATAAACAAAAGTACATCATTAGTATATAGCATAACCATATACCAGCGGATAATACCATAAACAATACAGGTTTTTGTACCTGTTTTATACTTGCAAATCCTTGTGCAAATCCTTTAACTTTATCCAGTAACTTAATAAAAATGGGTAATGCCAAAAGTTTCCTACGCATTAGCCAAAGTATGGCTGCACCCAAAATTACTGCACCTATTAAATAATATTTTAGGTTACTACTTTCGGCAGTTTTATTTGCTCCTAAATTGGTGGTTATGTAATCGTAAATAACATTAAACTGTAATAGAAATACCAAGCCAATAATTACCACCAACATTAGCATATCAACCAAACGCTCAACTATTACAGAGCCTAAGCCTTTTTCTAATGGTAACTGATTGGTTTTAGTTAATGCAGCACAACGAGAAACTTCGCCACCACGCGGAATAAAGTAATTAATAAAGTAACCTATAAAAACAGCGTGTAAACTATTGGTAATGCTTATTTTGTAATCCATTGCTTGGTAAAGCATGGTAGCACGATAAGCCCTAAGCCAATGGCTAATTAGTGATATTGCTAATCCAACAGCTATCCAATTAAAATTTGCTTGAATAAATTTTTGCCATAAATCTGGCCAGTTTGTACCTTTAAATACAAAGTATAAAAAGGCTGCACCTATCGCAAAAATTATTGCAGTTTGAGCTGTTTTTTTTAGCGAGTTGTTCAACTTATTAGTCGGTTGTTATTGTCTGGGTAAATGGCAATTGGTGTATATTTTTTAGCCTCTTCAAAATCCATTGTTGCATAAGAAATAATTACCAAATAATCACCCACAAAACCCTTGCGTGCTGCTGGTCCGTTCAGGCAAATTACGCCACTGTTTCTTTCGCCTTTAATAATGTAAGTTTCAAGCCGTTCGCCATTGTTAACATTAACAACTTGAACCTTCTCGTTTTCAATCATATTTGCGGCTTCCATCAACGCTTCGTCAATGGTGATGCTACCTACGTAATGTAACTCTGTTTGAGTTAATTTGGCGCGGTGTATTTTAGATTTTAATAATTGTATCTGCATAAAAAGCGCTGCAAATGTATATTAAATTTTATAAAGGGTGGTATTTGCTAAAATTTAGATGCTTAATTATTGTTTTTTGGCTACAGCATGCATGATTGACGCAATGGGCAATGTAAAGTGCGTTTATTAATCAAACAGGTTTTTTATCAACCTTAAATTTCAAAAAAAGATATGTTAAAACTACTGAGGTGTTAAATATATAGTTGTCATGCAGATACCGTTTAAATAAGCAGACATTGCAGTATCAAAAAAAAGTACCTAAAACAAAAAGAGATGATTTAACGTATATCCCTATCATGAAACCACACAAACCTGAACCAAATTTACGAGAACAATTTCAATTGTACATGAGTTCTATTTTTATAGATTACCATCATCATGCATCAAAACAAAGTTTAAAAAAGGCCGTAAAGATGGTTTTAGCACACGAAAAGGAATTGGCAAAAAAGAAATAGAACCAAGCATTTGGTTGAGGCATTGTTGTGTTAATTTTTATATTTGTACAATTAACTTAACTTGCTGCCAGTGGCATTAGAACAAAACACAACCACAGCCAAAGAAAAAATATTAAAAAGGGTTCGTCAAGCACTCATTTTTAAATCTAAAGCAATGTACACAAACATTGATTTGGAAACTAATGTATATACCCAACCTCAAACTCAAGAACCACTTTTAGAAACCTTTGCTAGTAACTTTACCCAAGCACAAGGCCAGTTTGTTTATTGCGATAATAAATTTGATTTTTTAGACAAATTACTTACCCTTATTGAACGTAAAAAATTAAAACATATTTATTGTTGGGAAGATGATATACAGCGACAATTAAATGATATTGGTGTTAATTTTTCTGAAGAGAAAACATCCATAACTAAAGCGCTTGTTGGAATAACATCATGCGAAAGTTTAGTGGCCAGAACCGGAAGTGTTTTACTTAGTTCGGCAAAAAATGGTCGGGCAATTTCTATATTTCCGCAAATACATATTGTTGTTGCCAATACATCGCAAGTTGTTATGGAACTAAAAGATGCCATGCAATCTATTAAAAATAAATACGGTAGAAGTTTACCAAGTATGTTAAGTTTTACCACAGGCCCTAGTCGCACTGCTGAGGTGGATAACACCACTGTAATAGGGGCACATGGACCTAAGGAGCTTTTTGTTTTTTTAATTGACGACCAGAACCACAACCATTAGTGGATTTAAAAACGTAACCATTTTTGTAAACTTATTAATTATAGCATAATAAAACAACCTATTGAGCACCCCTAAAAACATATATTTTGCTTCCGATTTTCATTTAGGGGTTCCTGATTATGCCTCAAGCTTAATACGCGAAAAGCTAATTGTGAGTTGGCTTGATAGCATTAAGCACGATGCTAAAGCCATATACTTGGTGGGCGATTTGTTTGATTTTTGGTTTGAGTTTAAAACGGTTGTTCCAAAAGGATTTACGCGTTTGCTTGGCAAGCTTGCCGAGTTAAGTGATGCAGGTATTGAGCTACACATATTTTGTGGTAACCACGATTTATGGCAATTTGGTTATTTGCAACAAGAGTTGGGTTGTACTGTTCATCATAAACCGATTACCGTTAATTTAGGCGCTAAAAAATTTCATATCGGTCATGGTGATGGTTTAGGCCCAGATCAAAAATGGTTTAAGTTTATTTTGAGTGTGTATCGCAATTATTTTTTTCAAAGGTTATTTGCATTTTTTCACCCAAATATAGGAATTGGAATTGCCAATTGGTTTTCGGCACGAAGTAAAAAACATACGTTTGCCGAAGATGCCGTTTATTATGGTGATAGCAAAGAACATTTAATGTTATATGCTAAACAATTTTTAACCCATACCCACGTAGATTATTTTGTGTTTGGGCATAGGCATTTACCCATGATTAGGCCAGTGGGAGAAAATAGTAATTATGTAAACCTTGGCGATTGGATGGTGTATAATACTTATGCAGTTTTTGATGGCAACGAACTAGTAATTAAAACCTATACAAGCTAATGCGCATACTTTTAGTATTAATCATTATTAGTTTTTCGGCAATGAGTTTTGCACCCAAGCAAACTCCTATGAACTATAATTTAGTAGCTGCATTTAAAGCCAATGCTAAGTTTATACATACCGATAATTTAGGAAATTTGTATGTGGTAACTCAAACCAATCAGTTAAATAAATATGGCCGTAATGGTACATTATTAGCTACCCTAAATTATAATTATGCAGGTAGTATTACACAAATAGACGCATCAAACCCTATGGTAATATTTTTATTTTATAGGGAG
Source organism: Bacteroidia bacterium (assembly GCA_034676125.1). Lineage (GTDB taxonomy): Bacteria > Bacteroidota > Bacteroidia > UKL13-3 > UKL13-3 > UBA6183. The sequence continues at coordinate 9,276 of JAUCCO010000066.1, read as the reverse complement.
CTAAACAAGGTAATTTATTTAGATAATAACCTGGCCTATCGAGGCGAAATAGATTTAGTTAAAGCCGAAATAATTCAAGCATCAGCAATTGCGCGTGCTTACGATAATAATTTATGGGTATTTGATTTAGGAGATTTGCAGCTTAAAAAAATCAACCAAAAAAATGTGGTAGAACAAACCAGCGGAAACATTAGGCAATACATTACCAATAATGCCGCAGTAAGTATGATACATGATAACGATGACCGTGTATTTGTGGTGGATAGTTTAAATGGTGTTATGGAGTTTGATGTGTTTGCATCATACATAAAAACCATACCTATTAAAGGCGTTAGCGATATAAAAATATCAAACAAAAGCATGTATTACTACCAAAGTGGCATGTTAAATAAATACAATTGGCAAGCATCATTAAACAGCTCTTATGCCATGCCCGATACCTTAAATGTTATTAAAATGACTATCGAAAAAGAGCGTATTTATCTTCAAAAACCAGATAGCATTTACATTTATAGCTATTAGTTTTGGTTGGTGGTGTGATAAAAATAACCGAAATTCGCGCACCTTTTATTTATACAATTAAATAAAGCAACTTGTTGTCAGTGTATTATGCAATGATAAATAGGTTTTAGGTGATAATAAAACATACAGATGTTACAGAAATTAGAAACTTTAAAAGTACGGTTTGATCAGGTTCAAGATATGCTTTCGCAGCCAGATGTGGTAAGCGATATGAAACGTTTTACCCAATTAAATCGCGAGTATAAAGACTTACAGAAAATAGTTGAAAAATATTATGAGTACAGAAATTTGGTTGGAAATATTGAAAACAACAAGCAAATTTTAAGTACCGAAAAGGATGATGAACTTAGGGAAATGGCCAAGCTAGAAATAGATGAGATGTTGCCTAAGATTGCACCTTTAGAAGAAGAAGTAAGAATGCTTTTGGTACCTAAAGATCCTGAAGATTCGAAAAATGCAGTGTTAGAAATTAGGGGTGGAACAGGTGGCGATGAAGCCAGTATTTTTGCTGGTGATTTGTACCGTATGTATATGCGCTATTGCGAACAAAGAGGTTGGAAAACTGATGTAATTGATTTTACTGAAGGTACTGCTGGTGGATATAAAGAAATTGTGATTGAAGTTTCTGGTGATGATGTTTACGGAATTTTAAAATACGAAAGTGGTGTGCATAGGGTGCAACGTGTGCCTGATACCGAAACTCAAGGTAGGGTGCATACATCTGCCGCTACCGTGGTTGTATTGCCCGAAGCAGAAGATGTGGATGTGGATTTAAATCCGGCTGATATTGATATGCAAACTGCTCGTTCGGGTGGTGCTGGTGGACAGAATGTAAACAAGGTGGAATCTAAAGTAATGTTAACCCATAAACCTTCAGGTATTGTGGTAGTATGTCAGGTAGAGCGCACACAGCTTGGTAACCGTGCCCGTGCTATGCAAATGTTGCGTACTAAGTTGTACGAAATTGAATTACAAAAACACAACGAAAAAATTGCAAGCTCACGTAAAACGATGGTTTCTACTGGAGATCGTTCTGCAAAAATTCGCACCTATAATTATCCTCAAGGTCGTGTTACTGATCATCGTATTGGTTTAACTGCGTATAATTTATCGGATGTAATGAATGGTGATATACAAGAGTTTATTGATAAACTACAAATAGCCGAAAATACCGAACGACTAAAAGAAGGAAACTTAGCATAAGTTATATATTACCAAGCCTTTAGGCTATCAATAATTAAACAATATGCTTTTGGCTAACTATATTAAAGTAACTAAAACAGCAAGGTATTTTACATTGGGTGCCTTGTCTGAAAATACCAAGGAGGTTTGGTTTGTGCTGCATGGTTACGCGCAATTGGCTGAAGATTTTATTAAAAATTTTGAAGTTTTAAATGATGGCACTCGATTTATTGTAGCACCCGAAGGTTTGAATAAGTTTTATGCTAAAGGGTTTGGTGGAAAACCAGCGGCAAACTGGATGACCAGCGAATCAAGAGAAACTGAAATTGAAGATTACGTAAATTATTTAAATACACTTTATACTGCTTTAAATATTCCATCAACGGTTAAAGTTAAGGTGCTGGGTTTTTCGCAAGGCGTAGCCACTTCATCTAGGTTTATACACTTTACTTCTCATAAAATTGATGCGTTTATGATATATGCCGGAGAGTTAGCTTCTGAACTCATAAACCCAATTTCTGATAAAATAAAAGCGTTGCCAATTACTTATTTAACGGGAAACAACGACCCTTTTATTAGCGCAGAAAAGCATAAAGTTGTGTTTGAGTTAATGCACCAACTTAACGCTAATATAATTGCGTTTGAGGGCGGCCACGAAATTAAACCCGAAGTGCTTTTGCAAATTATTTAGTAAAAAAGATTGGTTATATTTTAAACAAAGGTTAAGCAGTTAAATATTATTTTAAATAGCATAATCACCCTATTCACTTTATAAATCACCTTAATTTACATATTGATTAATAATACGTTAAACAACGTATTTCTTGTTGTATATGTGCTTTTTAACTTTGAACTTTAATTGGTAAAGCCACAATATTGTACCATAATAAGAAGGTAAAAGCTCGATAAACAATTATGTTTATGTTGGTTAATTCAACTATAAATCTCGAATAAACATCTTTTAAATGGTAGCAATTAAAAGGGCTTCGCTAAAATTTCAAACAATTTTAACACTTAAATGTATGAAAAATTTTTATTTCAAAAAACAGTTTTTAACCGCATTATTTACATGTGGAATTGGTATCGGAACCGTATTTTCTCAAACTTGGCAATCTCATAGCATAGTTTCACAAAACTGGCCTAACAATGATGTGAAAAGTTTTGGAGGAAAACTTTATGTTGCTTCTAACAATGGCTTGTTTTCCTCATCTGATAATGGGAATACTTGGACCGATTTAACTGATGGATTTTCGGGTAATTCTAATCTAACTGAAATTCAATTTACCAACAATGGAAATATTTTTGCTAGACAAAATAGTTTTGGTATTATACGATCATTAGATGGTGGTACCACATGGGAATATGATACTGCTGGTGTTGGCAATAATTATGCAACAGATTTGCTTTATTATGACAGTGTTTCTAATAAAGTATTTTTGGGTGTAACATTTCCAAAACGTAACTTGTTTTTTCAATCTCCGACTGACGCTAGTTGGACAGAAGTAACTAACCTGCCTGTTGATTTAAGTACTATTTCTCCTGTTCAGATGACACGTAAAGGGAATAAGCTTTTTGTTATTGATATTTACAAAAAAGTATTAGAGTCGTCTGACAACGGAATAACTTGGATTAAAAAAAATGGAACAGGGCTTGTTGATGCTAATTCGCAAGTGGGTCCAGGTAGGTTTCTTGCAATTGGCAATGATTTATTTTTAGGCATAGGCGGTATATGGAAATCATCTGATGACGGAGATACTTGGACTAGGGTTGATCAAGGATTTGCATCAGGAGATACAAGATGTTTATACTACGATGGAACAACATTGTATTCCTCTACATTTGGAGGCCGTAAAACATATAAATCAACAGACAATGGTATAACTTGGGCAGAATTTGGTGGAGGTGGAGAGTGGTTTTTTAAAGCAATGACAATGCATAATGGGGCACTCTATGGCACTGTTCATTCAAAGGATTCAATCTATAAATTCGGTACTGGATCTACGGCATTACCCGATTACAATTCCGAATTAACAGCATCGTTATATCCTAATCCAGCTAACGATTTTGTAACAATTAGTAATATTAAAACTGGCTCAACAATTAATGTATTAGATATTACAGGAAAGTTGGTTTATAGTTTGGTAGCCACAAACGAACAAACCACATTAGACACTGAAAATTTTGTGAATGGGATGTACATACTAAGTATAGCCTATAAGAGTAGTGTTGATGTCAAAAAACTACTTATAAATAAGTAAAACACACACCGCATTCAATCCCCATATAATTAATATGGGGATTGGATTTTTATTTTTTTATGTAATAATTATTGCTCAACAATAATTCTATTGAAATAATTACAAAACATAACACCATGACTTGAAATCTGAAGTGCTTCTGCAAATTATTTAGTGTTTATTTTACCTTTTGTAGCTATATGAAGTTAGCAATTTAAAAGTAAAATATCGGTTTTAATAAACAGATTTACAGTTTCTAAATCGATTATGCATTTGCAATGCGTAATTTGAGTTAAAAGTAACGCGGGCTTGGGTGGCAACCCATAAAGCAGCAGATTTATATTCTAGGTACTTTTATGAATAGGAAGAAAATCTATCAGCCTAAGGATTGGATAACATTGCACATAATATCCTATAAATTAGAAACTACTTGTTATTTACTACAAAAAATAAAGGCGCGGAGCTTTGCTCCGCGCCTTTCAGCACCATTAATAAATTATGCTATTAACTGTATAGCGGAAAGTTTTTCATCATCGTATTTACTTTAGCACGCACACTGCCTAAAACGGCTTCGTTATCATGATTCATAATTACTTCATCAATCAAATCAACAATAGCAGCCATGTCTTGCTCTTTTAATCCACGAGTAGTAATTGCAGCAGTACCTATTCTTATTCCACTGGTTACAAATGGCGATTTATCATCAAACGGAACCATGTTTTTGTTTAAGGTAATATCAGCTTTTACCAATGCATTTTCGGCAGCTTTACCACTAATATTTTTGCTTCTTAAATCAATTAACATTAAATGGTTATCAGTACCACCACTAATAATTTGGTAACCTTTTGCCATCAAACTTTTAGCCATAGCTTGTGCATTAACCTGCACTTGTTTCATGTAATCTTTATACTCTTGGGTAAGTGCCTCGCCAAATGCAATGGCTTTTGATGCTATAACGTGCTCTAATGGGCCACCTTGCGTACCCGGAAAAACAGCAGCATCTAATAAAGCACTCATCATTTTTACTTCGCCTTTAGGTGTTTTTAGTCCCCAAGGGTTTTCAAAATCTTTACCCATCATAATAATACCGCCACGTGGGCCACGCAATGTTTTATGGGTTGTAGATGTAACAATATGGCAATGTGGAATTGGATCGTTTAAAATCCCTGCTGCAATCATCCCTGCAGGGTGAGCAATATCAGCCAATAATAAAGCACCAACACTATCTGCAATTTTGCGCAAACGTGCATAATCCCAATCACGACTATAAGCAGATGCGCCACAAATAAGTAATTTAGGTTTTACTTCAAGTGCTTTTGCTTCAACTTTATCATAATCTATTAAACCAGTTTCTTTTTCAACACCATAAAAATTTGGCGAGTATAATTTGCCCGAAAAATTTACTGGCGAACCATGTGTTAAATGTCCACCGTGTGATAAATCAAACCCTAAAATTTTATCTCCAGCATTTAAGCAAGCTAACATTACGGCTGCATTTGCTTGTGCACCACTATGCGGTTGAACATTTGCCCAAACAGCACCAAATAGTTCTTTTAATCTATCAATAGCTAATTGCTCTACTTTATCTACCACTTCGCAACCGCCATAATAACGTTTGCCTGGCAAGCCTTCTGCATATTTATTGGTTAGTACACTGCCCATAGCTTCCATTACCTGTTTGGTAACAAAGTTTTCTGAGGCAATTAATTCAATACCGTGTTCTTGGCGGTTTAATTCATCATTAATCAAGTCGAAAATTACTGTGTCGCGTTTCATTATTTTAAAATTATCAGCCGCAATTTAGCAATTCTAGTTGAATGCAAAAGTGAAAGCACTAACTTTGACACATTCTTTTAAAAGAAAAAACTTATTGTACTTAATAAAATGAAAGCAGTAATTCCAGTAGCAGGCATTGGCACACGCCTACGTCCGCATACACATACGCAACCTAAAGCACTCATACCCATTGCAGGTAAGCCAATTATTGGTCATATAATAGACACCCTTTTACAAGCAGGCGTTACAGAGTATGTGTTTATTATTGGTTATATGGGCGATAAAATAGAAGATTATATTACTAAACAATATCCAAACATTAATGCCTTTTTTGTAATTCAAACCACCGGAAAAGGAACTGGCCATGCAATATGGTTGGCAAAAGAGCAATTGCTAAACGATGAGTTATTAATTGTTTTGGGTGATACCATTGCCGATGTAAGTATTGAGAATTTATTAAAACAGCCTCAATCTACTTTATGTGTTAAAAAAGTTGACGACCCACGCTCGTTTGGTGTTGCCGAAATGAATACCGATGGAACCATAAAAAAACTGGTTGAAAAACCATTAATTCCTAAAAGCAATTTGGCATTGGTTGGTATTTATTTGATAAAAGAAACAGCAAAATTATTTGAGGCTATTGAGTACAATATGCGCGAAAAAATTACTTCACAAAACGAATATCATTTAACAGATGCATTAATGCGAATGATAGAAACTGGCGTGGTAATGCGTACTATTGATGTAGACCATTGGTTTGATTGTGGTAAAAAAGAAATTTTACTAGATACAAATGCTACTTTACTTAAACGATTAACCTTTGACGGCACTAAATACAAGTTTGAAAATACCATCATTATTCCACCTGTATTTATTGGCGAAAACTGTAACATTAGCAACTCTATTATAGGCCCAAATGTATCTGTTGGCGATAATGCCATTTTAAATTATGCCGTGCTTAAAGACAGCATTATTGGCCCTTATGCACAAATTGAATATGCCATTTTAGACCGTTCTGTTATTGGTAACGATGCTTTGCTGAAAGGCATGAAACAAAGCCTAAATATTGGCGATAGCACGGAGATAAATTTTGGGTAAGTAGGAGTTTTAAAAATGAAGTATTGTCTTGCTACATTGTTTATAATTTTGCTTTCGGGTAAAATAACTGCTGAACAAAATTCTAGCAGTGATAGAAAAATTGCAACCTTTTGTAAGGTTTGGGGTTTTCTTAAATATTATCATCCCAATGTTGTTAACGGGAAACTAGATTGGGACAGGATTTTTTTAACTGAAATAGATAAGGTAAGACATTTTGATTCGAAGCAAGATGAAAACGAATACTATTTAAATTGGTTAAGCAGATTAGGAAAGCTAAAGTCAACACCTAGAAAACCACTTGAAGATACCATAATCTTAAGTAATCTTAGCATTGAGTTTATCTCTGATACTAACATTTTTAATAATAATGTAATAGAAAAATTAAATGCTATTAGCGAATGCAAAGTCAGGAAGCAATACTATGTAAAACAAAGTTTATTTGTAAAAAATACAATTTACAATCGAGAAAAATTATATAAGGATTCTATTTTCCCTGATTACAAAACTAGACTACTCTTGCTAGCTAGGTATTGGAATATTATTAATTATTTTTATCCATATAAGTACAAAACTGATCAGGAGTGGGATAGTGTATTATTAGAAATGATACCTAAGCTTATGGAAGTTAAAGATGTTACAACTTACCATTTAGCAATAACAGAACTTGTTGCAAAAATCAATGATAGTCATGCTTATTTTTATAGCAGCTACACTCAAGCATATTTTGGTAATCTTTATGTTCCGTTTTCATTTAAGCTTATTGATAGTATGGCGGTTGTGAGTGAGTTTTACAATAAATCATTGTGTTTAATGGATGATATAAAAGAGGGTGATGCGTTTTTTGAAATTGAAGGAAGAGCCGTTGCAGACCTAATTAGACAACGAGGAAAATACGTAAGTGCTTCAAATGAAAGTAAGTTATTAGATAACTATTTCAATCTAATTTTTAATGGTAATTGGAATTACTTCAGTGCTAAATTTATCAGAAATGATACGGTGTATACAAAAAATATTTACCGTTATAATTTGCAAACTTTATTTGATAAAACTGAAGAAGATAACAAGCCTGCTTATTATTGGCTTCAAGATAGCATTGCTTATTTTAACCTTGGAAAATTGAAGCGTAAGGAAGCATATAAGGCTGTTAATTCATGCTTGTCAGCTCGGGCAATAATTTTTGATGTAAGAAATTATCCATTAAATACAGCGTATCCAATAGCAAAAGCTTTTAAAAGAATATATCAACCTTTTGTGAAGTTTTCTTACCCTGATTTAACTCGTCCAGGTACATTTAAACTAACAAAAGCACATGGATACAAGCAAGGAAATAAAAACGAAACAGATACCGTATTTAAAGGCAAAATAGCCGTTTTGTTTAACGAAAATACACAAAGTCATGCCGAGTTTACTGTAATGTCTTTAGAGTTAATTCCAGATGTAACTAAAATTGGAAGTCAAACTTCAGGAGCTGATGGAAATGTTTCAAAAATCCCGTTACCTGGCGGGCTAGAAACTTTGATGACTGGCATTGGTGTTTATTATCCAGATGGCAGAGAAACACAGCGAATAGGAATTGTTCCAGATATATATGTTAAACCAACAATTAAAGGCATTACAAGTGGAAAAGATGAAGTGCTTGAAGCTGCTCTTAAATTTTTAAACAAATAATTTTATGACAAACAACACACAACGTTTTGTATCGCTTTATGGCTTTTTCTCTTTTAATTATCCTAGTTATTGGACAAATGAAACAGATGAAGCAGGGCACTATATTTTTTTTAACAACAATGGCGGGCAAGGTGCTTTGCGCATTATGCTTTTGCCTAACGAGTTTGAAGGTGACGATGCTGCTGTAAAAATGTTGGAAGAGGTTTACAAACAAAATAAATCTTTCGACCCAAGCCTAATTGCTGCTGGAGAAAATCGTTTTGTATCTTTTGTTAAAGAACATGATATTAACGGCACAAACTTTACTGTTTATTATTGGGCTACTGCTAAGTTTGATAAAGTGGTGTTGTTTACTTTTACGGTTCAAACTGATTTAAAAACTTTACCTGCTTTGCTGCAAGAAAAAATTGAAGTAGAAGAAATGGTGGCTAGTTTTGAGTTTTTAAGTGGCCAAGATCACCAACATTAAAAAGATATTTATACTTACTCCCAACAACCCATGCTTGGCGAATTGCTGCGTGGATTGTTTTTTATATCAACCGAAATGTTTGTTTGTGTACCTGTATTTTTTGCAGGCGAGTTTGCCTTAATGCGGTAATCGTAAGTTACAAAGTTTTCAAACAATGGGTCTTTATTTAGCACATTGCCATTGGTGTTTAAAGTGGTTTGTTTTGTTTTAATTAGGTTTGATTGAATGATTGGTGCGGTAATGGGTAAACCATCGACATTTGCGTTAATTAAAAACTCTTCATCAAGGCTACCATAAATGATGTTGTTTACCAACTCAAAACTT
>JAUCCO010000065.1:0-17927 GCA_034676125.1 Bacteroidia bacterium | reverse complement strand
TAAGTTCTATTCCATTTGCATACTTGCGTCAACAAAACAGGCCAATAAAATTTGCTATCGTTAAAAACATCAGCATATTTACAAATATCCTATTAAACTTATACTTCTTAATGCTTTGCCCTTATGTGTATAAAGAATATGGAACACTGTTGCCACTTTATAATGGCAGTTTAAATATTGGGTATATTTTTATTGCTAATTTAATTGCAAGCATCATTACCATTCCGCTATTATTTAAAGAAATAATGGCCATAAAAAATGCTTCTTTCGAACGAAAATTATTGCGCGAAATGCTCATTTATGGACTACCATTAATGGTGGTTGGTTTTGCAGGTATGATAAATGAAACCCTCGACAGAATTATTATTTCGTATGTGTATACAGATGTGCAAGAAGGCTTAAGTGCCACAGGTATTTATGGTGCAAATTATAAGCTATCCATTTTAATGGCCTTATTTATTCAAGCATTTAGGTATGCCGCAGAGCCTTTCTTTTTTAGTCATGCAAAAAACAACGACAAACGGCAAATTTATGCAACCGTAATGAACTATTTTACATTGGTTTGTTTGGGTTTATTTTTAACCGTTACCTTATACATTGATGTGTTTAAACACTTTTTAAATAGCAGGTATTGGGAGGGTTTACACATAGTGCCCATCTTGTTATTGGCCAATATGTTTTTGGGTATGTACTACAATGTTTCTATTTGGTACAAACTAAGCGACAACACCAATAAAGGCGCGTTAATTTCTTTATCAGGTGCTGCAATAACACTAACAGCCAATTTTATTTTGGTGCCCATTATGGGATATACTGGCAGTGCTTGGGCCACATTTATTTGTTATGTAAGTATGCTTATTATTTGCTACTTGGTTGGGGCAAAATATTATCCAATTCCATATCAAGTAACCCGATTATTTACTTACATAGGTTTTGCTTTGGTATTGTATTTTATTGGTAATAATTTACCATTTGTTGGTGCAACAAAGTACGTAATTAATGGATTGATGTTAGCCCTATTTGCTGTTACAACTTTTGTTGCCGAAAGAAAAAATCAAGTTAATTTGTAGCTTAAACTATTAATTACTCCTATAATTTTTTAACCCAATTTATCTTAATATTACTTATGGCTTTTATTCTTTGTATTGATACCGCTACCGAAATTTGCTCTGTTGCCTTATTTAAGGACAATAACCTGATTGCCATAAACGAAATAACCGAAGGCAATAAACATGCTTCAGAACTTACCACACTTATTAATAAAACAATTAATGATGGTGGCGTTACTTTACAACAACTTAGTGCCATTTGTGTAAGTAAAGGACCTGGTTCATATACAGGTTTGCGCGTTGGCGTTTCTACGGCTAAGGGTGTGTGTTTTGGATTAAATATTCCTTTAATCGCCATTAATACCTTGCAAAGTTTGGCCAGTGTTTACATGCAAAATAATCCTAGCAATACGCACTTAATTTGCCCCATGATTGATGCCAGAAGAATGGAGGTTTTTACAGCCATCTATCAACCCAACTTAACTGAATATACAGCTACACAAGCTAAAATAATTGATGAGCAAAGTTACCTTACCGAGTTAAACAATTCTGCTATTGTATTTATAGGAAATGGAGCTGCAAAATGCAAACAAACCATTACACATGCCAATGCAATTTTTATTGATGATATTGCTTGTTCGGCAAAAGGATTAGGCAATTTAGCTTACCAAAAATTTAACGAAAATCAGTTTGAAGATGTGGCTTATTTTGAACCGTTTTATTTAAAAGATTTTGTGGCAACTGTACCTAAGAAAAAAATAATTAACTAGCTATTTGTAGCACCCATTACCACCATTTGCTCAAGGGTTGGCGATTGGCTTCCACCCATATTTTCTATAGTAATAGCAAAGGCTTGAGCCGTTTCAAAATCTTTCATTTTTAACATGGTGCTGTCAGTGCCAGCAATGGGTAGCATACCTGCATCTACAGGTTTTCCGTCTACAATGGCCCAAAGTTGGTATTGTTTTCCTTCAGGTAACACAGGTAAATTTTTAACCTCTATGTAAACCGATTTATTTTGTTTATCCCAATAAATCATGGCCATACTTTCGGGCGATTTTTCAACACCTTTCATCATAACCCTACTTACCGCTGGATTACCAATTATTGCCATACTTTGTTGCATGTTATCTAATTTAACTTTGTTGGTTTTTAAGCCATCAGCCAAAATAGTTTTTTCGGTATTTAATGCAATTACTTCTTCGTTGGCTTGTTTCCACTTGCCATAAAAAACAACATTTGCAATTACACTTAAAGCTAAAAATACAACACTTGCTACCGCTAAATATTTATAGATATTATTGGTTGAAGCGCCTGCATTTATGGGTATAATTTTAGCATTATGGGGTTTAACGTTTTCAGTTTCGAGTGAGGCTATTTCAGTAAAAATTTTATCTTTTAATTCAGCTGGTGGTGCAATTGAATGGGCTTGTGCATACGTTCCCAACGAAAGCTGAATGGCTTCTAGCTCAGCTTTAATATCAGTATGTAATACACACATACGTTCTACATCAGCTGCTTCGGAAGCATTGCACAAACCTAGTGCATAGCTTTCTAAAATTCCGCTCGATATGTATTCGTTTGTTTTCAATTTATTTATATTCTAACATTACCGTTCTTAAATGACTCATAGCCGCACGTACACGTGTTTTTACCGTTCCTAATGGAATTTCTAATTCCTTAGAAACTTCATCTTGGGTATATCCTTCAAAGTAAATTTTATCAATTAATATGCGATGTTCTGGCTTAAGATTTTGAACCACCTTTTTAATTCCTATATAATCTACCTTTTGTTCTACACTATTTTGTCTGTCTACCTCATGTACGATATCTTCAATGTTTTGGTTTTGTGATTCTTTCTTGAAGTTTTTAGATCGCACTTCATCAATGGAGGTATTTCGGCAAATGTTCATCATCCATGTAAATATCGAACCCTTAGAAGAATCGTATCCATCAATGTTTTTCCAGATTTTAACAAAAGCTTCTTGCAATACATCATTCGCCACATCTTCGGCTTCAACCACACGCCTAATTACACCATACAATGCACTCGAATAATTATCGTACAAATACGTAAAAGCAGTGCGGTCCTTTTGTTTAAGGGCTGCTACTAATACCTGTTCGTTTTTATATGGTGATTGCGCTTTAATAATAATGTTATCTAGTTTTCAAACATATAGAAAATAGTTTTTCAAACAAGTAATTTATTTTTTCTACCCCAATAAAATTATGGATATACGATTAAGTCAAACTGGTTCCGGCCCAACTACAACTCCGCTATCAAAGCAATAAATAATTTTGTTAAAATTACTTCTGATGCAGAGGCTACAGCAATAATCTCTGCTAAGTTGGTGGCTTTTAAATTATCAGGGTCACACTCGTCAGTAAGCACACTTATAGCAACACAAGGCAATCCCATGTGGTGAGCGGCAATAACTTCGGGCACCGTGCTCATACCTACTGCATCTGCACCAATATTACGCAAATAACGGTATTCTGCACGTGTTTCAAGCATTGGCCCAGGTACCGAAACATATACACCCCTACGTAAATTAATTTGTAAACGTAATGCAATATCTTCTGTTTTTTTGCTAATAGTTACATCATAAGGTGCACTCATATCTGGAAAACGCGGACCAAGTTCATCAATATTTTTACCAATTAATGGATTTGTTGGAAGCATATTAATATGGTCGTCAATCAACATCAATTCACCTTTTTTCCAACTTGTATTTAAGCAACCTGCAGCATTTGATAAAAGTAAAAACTGTATTCCTAATAATTTCATCACCCTAATTGGCAATACAATTTGTTGCATGGTATACCCTTCGTAAAAATGAAAACGACCTTGCATGGCCAACACCGTTTTATCGCCTATTGTGCCATAAATTAATTTACCTGCATGGCTTTCAACGGTTGAAACTGGGAAATTAGGAATGTCTTTATAGGATATTTCTTTAATAACTTTTATGTGTGAAGCCAAATGCCCCAAGCCTGTTCCTAACACAATACCAATTTGTGGTTGTGTGATTCCTTGTTGTTTTAAATAAGCTACGGCTTCGTTAATTTGTTGCATACTGTATCGGATAAACTTTACACAAAGATGTATTGATATTACACAATTACAAGTGTCAGAAGGTTGATATTTGTTAGTTAATTTAGGTTAAAAAGCACTCAGATATTTTAATGTTAAGCACAAAATTAAATGCTGCCATTCCATTTTCTGATAAACCATTCAAGACTTAATAAAATTAATAAAATTACAAATATCCATTTCAAATCAATCCAACTTTTTACATCTTGATTTTGATAAATGATGGGTTTAATGGCAGGATTATTTTTTATACTTTCTGCTAGTTTATCAATATTGTTTAGGTAAAACATATCACCATTTTTTTGTTGTGCCAATTCGTTTAGTAATTGGTGATTTGCCGTGGTTTGAACAAACTCTAATTGCATAGGTTTAATTACAAATTTACCAACAGCTTTTTGGGTTTGATTGCCAAGTGTGGTGCTAGCTTGATAGGTGTAAATACCTGGAGCAAGAATGCCCGCATTAAGCGAATAACCACTTGCTGTTTTATTAAAAGTAAAGGTGTAGTTTTTACCTTTGTTATTGGTAATTTCAATGTTTACTTCAGGTGTATTTATTAACTGATAACTTTCGTTGTATAGTTCTGCATCAAAAGTTATCGATTCGTTTTCGTCAAACTCTTTTTTATTATTTACAATAAACCTGCTTTTATCCTTTTTAGTAGTTAAGTATTGCACCATGCCGCCTAAAATTGTTTGGGTGGTTTTTTGGTTACTTATACCATAATCATACATATACCATTTCCAGTAACCTTCTGCACAAAAAAATCCACTTTTATTGGCATTTCCTTTGATAAAAAACGCCAAAGGATATTCTGTTTTTACATATCCAACTTGTTGTTTAAACAGCACTTCTACCTCTCCATTAACTTTATAATTTCCAAAAGGAGCTAATACAGGTGGAAACTTTTTAATGTGTTCTTGCTCGTCTTCTGTTAAAGTAAACAGGCTAAAATTATTGTTATAAATAGGTGTAACTTGGTTAACATTTCCGCGTGCGCCAACAATTTGTAATGCGGGTTCTAATTGGTTTAAATAGCCTAAATTATTTTGTGCACCAATAACATAAAGTATAGGCACATTTTTATCTTTAATTTGTTTTAGTAAACTTGCTCCTTCGCCATTAATTCCGGGTAGTTGATGGGCAATTACCAAACTGTAATCATTTATATTAGCTGGCAATTGTTGTTGCGAAACAATAAACGATTGAACCGCATAATTTTCGTGTTGGTTTAATGTTTTTTCAATTGCAGCAATATCAGGATGAGGCGTATAAGCCAATAAAGCAATCTTTTGTCGGCCATCAATTACATTAATAAACACATCCATGCGGTTGTTTACCAAACTAACTTCATTGGTAATTGGAGTTACTTCTACAACCAAATGTTGTGTGCCATTTTCGGTGGCTTGTAAATTGGTAGTTAACGTAGTAAAATAGTTATTGGTTAATGCTAAATTTTTATTAAAAACGGTCTTACCATTTTGCGTAATTTTTATTTGGGTTGATTGACCTGCGGCTGCATAAGCGGCTACATCAATTTGTACCGGAAAAGTATTGCCTTTAAATACAAGTTGATTGGTTCTAACATTTTTAACCAGCACATCTTTACGCTGAATGGTATCGCCCAAAGCAATCGTATATAAAGGTGCTTTAATATCATTGGCAGCATTTAGCGGATTTTCGCCTTTGTTGTATAATCCATCGCTAGCTAAAATTACTGCACCTAAATTTACACCATCATACGTATTTTTTAAAGTGTAAAAAAACTGGTTTAAGTTGGTTTCTTTATCAGTAAAATTTGGGGTTGATGCCTGCTTAGTTTCTTTACCAACAAGGTAAGGAATTACATCATAATCATTACCTAAAGTAGTTTGTAAGCTAGTGATTTGATTGGTAAAAATGGTTATAAGTTGTGTGCTATCGTGTGCAATATTAATTGATTGCGAATTATCAATTGCAAAAATCACCACTGGTTTTTGGGTTTGTGTGGTTATAAGTTTTATCAATGGACCCAACATCAACACAAACAAAACAAACAATAAACTAAACCTTAAAGCATGCAAAAGCCAATTAAGTATTTTCGCTTTTGGGCCTTCTAAGCCAATTGGATTATTACGGTATAAAAACCAAGTAGCCAATGCCGCTAATAACGCACCAATTACACTAAACCACAAAGGGTATTCTGTTAGCATTTAAACAAGGTTTAAAAATTAAGTTAGTAATAAAAAAAAGTCCTGGCCAATTTAAAAAAGCCCAATCAATAACGAAATTATTGCATCACCATTCCACCATCAACACAAATGGTTTGTCCGCTAACATAAGCAGATAAATCAGAAGCTAAATACAATACTGTATTGGCAACATCTTCTGGCGAACCACCACGTTTTAAAGGAATGCCTTTCACCCATTCTGCCCTTGTATTTTCGTCTAATGCTTCTGTCATTTCTGTTTCAATAAATCCTGGGGCAACAGCATTACATCTAATATTACGCGAACCTAATTCCTTGGCAACAGATTTTGTTAAACCTATCATTCCAGCTTTTGATGCAGCATAATTTGCCTGACCAGCATTACCAGTTATACCTACCACCGAAGTAATATTAATAATAGATCCAAAACGATTTTTCATCATTGGGCGTTGTACCGCCTTAATTAATGCAAAAGCCGATTTTAGGTTAGTGTTCATCACTTCATCCCACATTTCTTCTGTCATGCGCATTAATAAATTATCGCGCGTTATTCCTGCATTATTAACCAGAATATCTAAACTGCCAAACTCTTTAACAATCTCAGTTACCAAGATTTCTGCTTCGGCAAAATGTGCGGCATTACTTTGGTAGCCTTTAGCTTTTATACCTAATGCGGTAAGTTCGGCTTCAAATATTTTTGCTTTTTCAACCGAGCTAACAAATGTAAACGCAATATTTGCGCCTTGTTGCGCAAGTTTTAACGCTATACCTTTTCCTATGCCTCTTGTGGCGCCTGTAACTAATGCGGTTTTCCCTGTTAATAATGTCATGCTATATTTTAAATTAATCGTTGTAAAACTATACCGTATATTGGTTGTAAGCAAATATGCTTAATAAATTTAAATGTACAATGCCTAAAGTGTTAAAATAAATAAAATTATATATCGTTAACTATTGGAAAATTTTACCAGAAAACTGAGTAACTTATTCTTTAAAGAACATTCAAAGCAGGTTCAACCAATAGTTAATAATCATATTTATCGTTTCATATTTAAGGTTATTTGAAACCATAATCCCTATCCCAATGGGTTGCCACCCAAGCCCGCGTTACTTTTTTCTTGATAAAAAAGTAACCAAAAAATCAAGGCTTACGACAATTTTACTACAATCTACTGAGTATGTTTTTTGCCACGCAATCCAAGCCACTGCGTTTCAGGATTGCTTACACAAGGCCAACACACAAACATTCTCATTGATTGTTAAGTAAAATTCTCAGAGGCCGAAAGAGTCCTTCAAAATCTTGTTTACTATAAAGGCATGGAAAATGTTCGAACTACTTTTTAATAATACTAAAACATTCGCTAAATATTGTGGCTAAAATTTACAAACTAATATATTTAAGGTTTGATGTTTGAATTCAGCTACTTCATCAACCCAAATAGTTTTTAAAAGTACTTTTTTAGTTGCAAAAATTTATTTTCGAAATAACGTTTGCTCAAGTAACTTATAGCAATTGTTACTGCTAAATTAATAACTACAAACACACTTATATTTACAGCGTTATCTAAGCTTATTTGATTTGTTTGACAGTATTTTATCATGCTATGTATCACAATTAAATGATACACATACATGCCATAACTTAACCCACCTAAAAATGAAAAAATACCTTTATCTGCAAAATTAAATGCTGCATGTTTTGATATAAAAAGAGCTATTAATCCCGTAAATGCTATGGCAAAAATTAAACTCCTAAATAAATTAATAGTGCTAAAAGCCATTTCGGGCAACAAGTATTTATGAAAAAACACCAACAGTATAACCATTGCTAAATAAATCCATTGCGTAATTTTGGGTAGTTTTTTTATGGTGTTGTTTATCGCATCTGGTTTTAAAGCAACCAAATACCCAAGCAATCCGCCTGTAGCAAATAAATCGAGGTTGGTTAATAAATCGTTGGTATACATAAATTGGTTGTGCCAAATATGTGGTTCTGCCCATCTAAAAAACACTGCCAATGGCAAACAAACTAATAAAAAATAAGGGATAATTTTTTTAGGCAAAAGGCTAAACATCAAAAGCCAAACTAAATAAAAATGTTCTTCGATACATAACGACCAAAATACAGGCAGCGGACTAACACTGGGCATTAAATCGGTAGCAAGCATGTGGTAATTTTCTAGAAAAAATATGGAGTACCACGCATTGGGTTGATAACCTCCAAGCACTAATCCTAAGGTATTTAATAATTGATTTGGGGTAAAATAAACAAAGGCTAATACCAAAAAATAAACTGGCCAAATTCGTAAACTTCTGCGCACTAAAAATTTAAATGCATTTACCTTATTGTACTGTAGTTTTTCGTTGGTTAGTAGCCAAGTAATTAAGAACCCGCTAAGCACAAAAAAGAACAAAACACCAATACCTCCACCAGATTTTAACTGATTAAACCACCAAATATTAGAAACTATTGGCAAATGCAGGAGGTACACTTTTGCAAAAGCAAAAAACCTAAGTGCATCAATATTTTTAAAATGTTGGGGCTTAATATGCATGAACACAATTAATGGCCACTAATGTAGCCGAATATTTATTAAGCCAATAATTTTTAATGAATAAATGATTTGAGAGAATTGGTTTGTAAATAAACCACCAAACACAAATTTGCACTTTGTATAATGGTTCAAAAATGTAGCATAACCAAAAATGTTTCAGCTATGTTTCAGTAGCCATATTCAAAGCACTACTAAATAAACTAACTATCCGTACTTTATATTAGCTTATTGGTAGTCCCGAGCAGAATCGAACTGCTATCAAATGTTTAGGAAACATCTATTCTATCCATTGAACTACGGGACCAATAAAATTGTACTAAAACGCTGGCGAAAGTACTAAACCTAATTGGTTAATAAAACATCAATATTGGGTTTGGTAAAAATTTATAGGGTTAATTTATAAAATGTGAACCGCAAATTGACACAATAAAATAAAAAACCCTGTAAACTATTGATTTACAGGGTTAAGTTGTGGTGTGGGAGGGAATCGAACCCCCGACACAAAGATTTTCAGTCTTTTGCTCTACCGACTGAGCTACCGCACCATTTTTCTTTCAATTTAGTCTTTTGCTCTACCTTCCGATATTTATCGGAATGAGTTACCGCACCATCTTTTAAGGAGTGCAAATGTAAAATAATAATTTATTTATACAAATAAATCTTTTCATTAAAATAAAAAATAGCAGGTCACCTACTCAAAAAAAAGTTTTATTATTGTGCACTCAGCATAGTAAAATAACTGTATGATAGCACAAATAATATTTGTAATAATTGCGGCAGTTGCCACTTATTTTTTTGTTAAGAACCTTAAAACCATTAGAAGAAACATTTTATTGGGTAAGGATATCGACTTAAGTGATAACAAACCCGAGCGTTGGAAAACCATATTTAAAGTGGCTTTTGGCCAAACAAAAATGGCGGTAAGGCCTGTTCCTTTTGTTTTGCATTTAATTGTTTACCTAGGTTTTGTACTTATTAATATCGAGGTATTAGAGATTTTAATTGATGGTATTTTTGGAACTCATCGTATATTATCAGCACTTGGTTCTATTTATAATTTGGCCATTGGCTTTTTCGAAATCTTGGCGTTTGGTGTTTTAGTAGCATGTATTATATTTTTATTGCGCAGGCATGTTGTTAAAATTGCTCGTTTTCAAAGTCCAGAACTTAGAGGTTTCCCAGAGAAAGATGCTACCACTATTTTAATAATTGAAATTGTATTGATGGCGGCATTGTTAAAAATGAATGCTGCTGATTATGTTTTACAATCTCGTGGCTCCGAACATTACCTTAATGCAGGTTCGTTTCCTATTAGTAGTTGGTTAATAGCACCAATTTTTTCAAGTTTTTCTGATGGAACTTTAATTTTAATAGAACGTACTGCTTGGTGGTTTCACATCATTGGCATTTTTGCCTTTATGAATTATTTGCCGTTTAGTAAGCATTTTCATATCATATTAGCTTTTCCAAATACCTATTACTCTAACCTAAAACCTAAGGGCGATTTTAATAACATGGAAAGCGTAACGCAAGAGGTTAAATTAATGCTTGACCCAAGTGCGGTTGTTCCCGAAGGTTATCAGCCACCAACAAGTTTTGGTGTTAAAGATGTGCAAGATTTAACTTGGAAAAACTTAATGGATGCATACAGCTGCACCGAGTGTGGTAGATGTACCAGCAATTGCCCACAAAATATTACTGGCAAGTTATTATCGCCACGTAAAGTGATGATGGATGTAAGAGATAGGTTAGATGAAGTGGGTAAAAATATTGATGCCAATAAAGGTGTTTTTGTTGATGATGGCAAAAACTTACATACTTACATAACAGAAGAAGAAATTTGGGCTTGTAATACTTGTAATGCTTGTGTTGAATCGTGCCCTATTAACATTAACCCAATGGAGATTTTATTAGAGATGAGGAGATATAAAGTAATGGAGGAATCATCTGCTCCTGCACCATTAAACAATATGTTTAATAATACAGAAAACAACCAAGCGCCATGGCAATTTAGCCCTATGGATAGAGCAAACTGGACAAAAGAAGACTAACAAAATTAAACCTACCTATGTGTAGGTTTTTTTATTTATGCAGCTGCAAAATATGCCAATAGAAAAAGTTGATGTAAGTATATTTTTATCATTAGCCAAAAACCATTTGGTGTTTGATGTGCGAAGCCCTCAAGAATATGCTTATGCTCATATTCCTGGTGCAATTTCATTACCTATTTTTAGCGACAGCCAGCGTGCTGAAATAGGAACAACCTACAAACAAATTAATAGGCAAGATGCCATAAAACTAGGCTTTAAATATTTTGGTCCAGAATTAAATAATTATGTAAGTAAAGTGGAACAAAACTTGGCTTCGCATAAAAACAAATCGAAAGAAAAAATATTAGTGCATTGCTGGCGAGGTGGTATGCGCAGTGGTGCTATGGCTTGGCTGCTCAGTTTTTATGGGTTTGATGTGGTATTGCTTGACGGAGGATACAAAGCTTACAGAAATTTTGTACTTGAACAACTTGCTTGGCCATACCAATTTAATGTGTTGGGTGGATATACCGGTAGCGGAAAAACAGAAACTTTATTAGCACTAAAAAAGCAAAATTATGCAGTAATAGATTTAGAAGGAATTGCTTGTCACAAAGGTTCGGCATTTGGTGCTTTAGGCATGAATGAACAGCCAACACAAGAACAATTTGAGAACAATTTAGCACTAGAATTAAGCAAACTTCTTATTGAAAACGGAGATGGAAATTTATATCAACCCAAACCCATTTGGATTGAAAATGAAAGCTTACGGATAGGACTTATTAATTTACCTAAGCCATTTTATGAAACTGTTTTAAACGGAAATTTAGTAACCATAGTTATTCCTTTTGAAGAGCGATTAAACTTTATTAGCAAGTGGTATGGTACTTTTGATAAAGATAAACTGGTATCTGCTATCATGCGTATTCAAAAACGATTAGGCGGTTTAGATACCAAAAATGCCATTAACTTTTTATTAGAGGGTGATGTAAAATCTAGCTTTGATATTTTATTAAAGTATTATGATAAGCAATACCTGCTATCAGCAGAAAAAACACTCAGAAAAGCCACTTTAATTAATAGCAATATGGTTGATGAAAAAATAAATACTCAATTAATAATGCAACAATTCGCACAGCATGACAACTAATATTAAACTTACCCAATTTGCAAAAGGTGCTGGTTGTGGCTGTAAAATTTCGCCCGCAGTTTTAAATGATATACTTAGTAAAGCTAGAACATCAAACACAATAAAATCTAACTTATTAGTTGGCAATAGTAGTAATGATGATGCAGCCGTGTATGATTTAGAAAATGGAAGTGCATTGATAGTTACCACCGATTTTTTTATGCCAATTGTTGATGATGCTTTTACCTTTGGGCAAGTAGCTGCTGCAAATGCATTGAGTGATGTGTATGCAATGGGCGGAAAACCAATTACTGCATTAGCAATTTTAGGTTGGCCAATTGATAAGCTTCCCGCAGAACTTGCAGCAGAAGTAATGGATGGTGCGGCACAAATTTGTAATCAAGCAGGGATAGTTATTTCTGGTGGACATACCATCGATTCTGCAGAACCATTTTTTGGATTATCTGTAAATGGTATGGCGCTGCTTAGCCACATCAAACAAAATAATACTGCACAAATTGGTGATGTAATTTTATTGAGCAAACCTATTGGAGTAGGCATTTTAGCTACTGCACAAAAACGTGGTGTTTTAGCTAAAATAGATGAAGATGAGTTAATAAAAGAACTTACCAAATTAAACTCGTTTGGTGAGCAACTTGGCAAACAAAGTTCGGTGCATGCAATGACCGATGTTACTGGATTTGGCATTTTAGGGCATTTGGTAGAAATGAGCGAAGGAAGCAAATTAACAGCCCAAATAAATTACAACAATATACCAAAGCTAGCTGCTGCAATTAACTATGCAAAACAAAGTATAATACCTGATGCAACATACCGCAATTGGAATGCTTATAGTGATAAGGTAACTATTGCCCCAACTGTGGATGCAATGGAGGCTTTTACTTTTTTACCCGATCCACAAACTAATGGTGGTTTATTAATTTCGGTTGATAAAAATGAAGTGACTAATTTGCAAACCTTGTCTAATAATTTTGGTATCACATTAACGCCAATTGGCAATTTTATCGAACAACAAAACGTAGCAGTTCAAGTAAATTAAATCTAGGGATTTATTTAATCTCAATATTTTACTGAGTTTGTAGATTCTTTTCCTTGGGATAGTTTTCGAATTACAAGGTTACAAGGTTACAAAGATTACAAAAATTACAAGGTTGGCTTACGCACGTTTTAAACTTAGTCCAACGACCGCGCAACTTTGTAATCCTATTACAACGACTACGTAACTTTGTAATCTTTGTAACCTTGTAATCTTTGTAACCCTACTCTAACGACTACGTAACTTTGTAATCCTCCCCAGCTTTGTAACCCTACTCCAACGACTACGTAATCTTTGTAACTCCCCTCCCCAACCTTCCCTTAGCCATAAATTAAACTTTTCTTAATAAATGCTGACGGTTAATTGTTCAATAATTGCTCAACATTTTTTGAGTTATAAGTATCTTAAGTTGTGTTTTTTGCTAATACATAATCTACATTATAAACAGTGTAGCTCCTTCGTAATTGCGGCTTTCATACAATTTAAAAAAAGAATAAATTATGGTGAAACTGCTCTTTTTAAACGCTTAAATTCGGGTACTTTAAAAATCCATTTTATGAAGTTTTTTGATGGATAAGTATTGAAATACTATTTGTCGCAAAAAATTATTCCGCTTTTTGTTTTATTTTCGATTGTGCATTTTTTCTATTATTAAATATTTGAAAAACACAATTTTAATCCCCCGATATTATGAAAAAACTAATACTCTCTTTAATTACCATAAGCATTACAGCTTTATCAGTTTTGGCTCAAGGTCCTGCTATTTCTAGTTTCACTCAAATTGACATAAACACTTTATCAATACCTAACAGTGGAATTGTTACAACTTGTGCAGATGGTGGTTATTTTATGTCAAAAAAAAATGTGTTAACAAGATATGATTCGAGTAATACAGTTTTATGGAGTCAATCATTTTCTGCCAATACCTCTATTAATAGTATTGCTGATGATGGGGCAAATGGTGCTATTGTTACTGGTGGTGTTGGTGGTACTCTTGGTCTCGGTAATGATTCGTTAGCACCATTATATGTTACTGCTGGAAGTTATTATTCAGATGCTTTTGTTGCTCGCATAAATTCATCAGGCAAAATTTGGTGGAACAGATTTGGAGAAATTAACGATAGTTTAACGGGTTATGATGAGGGTATAGATGTGAAGGTTTTAAATAATAAAGTTTATTGGCTAGTTCAATCTAACGGTTGTAATGTGTATTTTAATGGTGTATATTATCCTTTAGAAACTTATGGCCAATTTAAAGTAATGTTAGTTCAGTTTGGAATTGATGGAGTTGTAGATTGGGTTAATATGAGTAAAGGCGGTGAGCAAGACCCAATATCAATTGCTGTAAATGGGAGTGATGTTTTTTATGCAAGTAATTCATTCGGAATAACTGACTCCATTGATTTTGGGAATAATGTTAAAACAATTACCAAAGGTTCCCTTTTTGTAGTAAAATTTAACAGCGCAGGTATGGCCCAATGGGTTTCTAACTATGATAACTACAACAATTCAGGTTCATTTGGAGGGTTTTCGGCTGATGACGAAGGCAATGTTTATGTAAGCGGATTAGCCAGTAATTTTACAACTACTTTTGGCATACGCAAAGCTGCTGGTTACCTTATTAAAATGAGCGGAACAAATGGTGCAAATTTATGGACTAGAGTTTTATCGGTTGGTGCATTAAAGGGTGCAATTTTTTCGGGTGGTAAAATTTATGTGGGCGGCTCAATTAGTTCTGGCACTATTTACCTTAGCACAAATGCTTCAGATAGTGTGGCTATAACAAAATCAGTAAGTACATTAGGCTATGAATGTTTTGTTGCAACTTTTGATAAATCCGGTTCCTATCAAGGAATAACAAAATCTTCAGGTGGCACTGATTTTAGCATATTGCAGTATTTACAATCTACCTCAAAAAGTGTTACGGCAATGGGTCTTTACTCAGCAAATATGGTTTTTGGTGATGTTACTTTACCTGCCATTGGTGGCAATGTATCAACTTATTTTATCGGATTTTTCAATATTCCCATTGGAGCTTCTAATGGTATAAGCAACGTAAGTAATAATGTAATACAAGCCATGTATCCAAACCCAGTGCAAAACAAATTAATGGTTGATGTGGCTGCTGGTGACGAAGTATTAAAAGTTGATGTTACAAACACTCAAGGTCAACTTTTACACCAAGTATTTGATGCAAATAAGCCACTAGATTTATCGAACCTTAACACGGGGGTTTATTTTGTAACAGTTACCACAAAAAATGGCACATCAACCCAAAAACTTATTAAGCAATAACTAAAGATTTATAATAATAGTTACTAAATGGACTTAGGTAAATTTTGTAGATTTTTTTCCTTAGGATGGTTTTCGAATTTTCTTATATCCAGACCAACCCGCCATCCGAGCAATAGTCCATGCAGCCCAAGCTAAAGTTCTTTTAGGATAAGGATTTTTCTGTTTCTCTGTAGCTCCTATAACGGTGCATTGTATCACCTCTAAGAAATCTTGTTCTTGTTCGGTGAAAATATTATTAACCTCTGGTTCTTCTTGGCTTAGCGACAACTTAAGTCGCATAACATTCATCGCTGCTTCTAGCGTTAGTACTAATAATTTTTTCAATCTACTACCGCTTGATAATTGACTTGATTCAATACAAAACCCTTTAGTTTTTATTACTCTAAACAACTCCTCGATAAGCCATCATTTCTTATACCAATTGATACATTCAATTGCTTGCTCATAATTGTCAACTTTATGTGTGGTTAATAATCGCCAAAGAATTTGCTCGTCTTTTTTTTTCAAACTGTTTATTCTGTTCTTGTTGGCCTCACGAGCTTCTATTGCATAGAGTATAATTGGTTTTTTCTCGCCTTTAAATTTTTTGGGTGCAGCAATTGATACCTTACAAAATTTTATTTCAATAGTTGCTATTTTTCGATCTCTTTTATCATTTGAAGTCAGTGGTAAATCATAGGAACCCTCAGTCATCTTAAAAGATGAAGAAGGTTTTTTAATTTATTCTGGAATAAAACCTTCACTTAGATGGTTTGTCTACTGTTTGGACTCTAGCTTAGTAATTTGGCCACATGGCTGCTTTCCACGGAATACGAGATAATATCAATACAAAACCAATGCTAAAAAACACCAATGCTTTTTTGTGTTTTGCAAGTGCTAATGTTTGTTTTTTGCTTAATGTTCTTCCTACCTGAATTAATACAATACCAATTATCATCATACTAATATGTTCTACTGCCATAAAACGAGCATCAGCATTTTTCATTGCAGCACCCATGCCATTAGCCAAGGCTTCACTTACTCTTGGACTAATAAAATACAAAATCAAACCAATTAATAATTGTGCATGGCAAAAACCAACAAAAATTGCTTGAGAGATATTGTCTGTTTTAGTAAAATCTCTTTTGTTAATAACACCTAAAGCCGCTTTGGTTATGGCATATAAACCAGCAAGCAAAACTCCCCAACGCAAAATGTTGTGAATGGTTAAAATTGAAACGTACATAGTTTTTAATATTAGTTTGGTGCAATTTAATAAGCCCTAACCACATTTTAACTTTTAAATATTCCACATAAGAATTACTTTAGTAGTAACCAAATATTTAAACCCAACTAGCATTACTCATTATGCAACACTCATTTTGGCACAAAGTACCCATTGTTCGTATACTCCTTTCGTTTGTTACGGGTGTTGGTACATCTATGTTCTACCCTGTTAACCATTATATTTCGTTGGTTAGTTTTGGTGTATTTTTAACTGCCTTTATACTTTTACCGCATGTGTTTAAAGCATTCCAACAACGTTGGTTTACTGGCTTAGCATTAATGTGCATGTTTTATTGGGTGGGGATTTTAGTACATACTTATCAGAATAACTTATTTGATAGCCGACATTTTAGCTATTTGCCTCATGCCAAATATTATTTAATAATGGTTGATGAAGAGCCAATTCAAAAAACCAACTCCGTTAAAATGCGCACCAAGGTTTTACAAGGCACAGATTCATTAAATCATAGCACCGCCACTACCGGAAATTTATTACTCTACATCAGCAAAAAATCATTAACAAAAATGCCAAAATATGGTGATGTGTTGGCCATATCTGCAAAGTATGTTAACGAGGTTTCTGCTCCTAAAAATCCTTATGAGTTTGATTATAAAAGATACTTAGCATTTAACCATATTCACCATCAAGCTTATTTGCAAGAACAGCAAATATCCTATACCCAAATTAATAATGGCAAAGCAATTTTTACGGCTATTTATAACCTACAACATTACTTTAAACAAGTGCTGCATCAATATGTTAAATCATCATCAGAAATAGGTGTAGCACAAGCTTTATTATATGGTTTTGATGATGAGATTGACGAAGAAACCATGAGTGCTTATGCTAATACTGGAACACTGCATGTATTGGCAGTTTCGGGTATGCATGTGGGCATTATATTTTTAATAGTAAGCAAGTTGTTGTGGTTTATGGATAAAAACAAAAAACTACTTTTTGCAAAACGCATTATCATCGTAATATTTTTGTGGATGTACTCTGCATTGTGTGGTTTATCGCCAAGTATTTTAAGGGCAACGGTAATGTTTACTTTTATTGTAACGGCACAAATTCTTAATCGCAAAAGCAATATTTATAATACCCTAGCTGCATCATGTTTTACCTTATTGGTGGTTGATGCAAACATGTTAGCCAATGTTGGGTTTCAGTTAAGTTACATGGCGGTATTGGGCATCGTTTTTATTCAACCCATGATGTATAAATGGTATGTACCCTCTAATTGGTTTGTAGATCAAATATGG
>JAUCCO010000064.1:0-18279 GCA_034676125.1 Bacteroidia bacterium | reverse complement strand
CCCAACTAAATCAAGTAGTTCGATTTTTCAAATCTTCTATTGATTAATTTGGGTTGAATGTGCTTTCGGTATAAAATTGGGTGCATAAAAAAACGCGCGGCCAAAGGCCGCGCGTTTTAAATTTTATGAAATAACAAAAAGCTATCTTAATAAAGTAATAGACCCAGAGTAAGTATATTTTTTATCGTTAAAACTTGTTGCATTTACTTGATAAACATATACATCTTGAGGGCATTCTGCACCCGAGTTGTTTATCTTACCATTCCATCCAATATCAGGATTAATGGTAGAGAACACTTGCTGGCCCCAACGGTTAAATACATATACTTCAATGGTTTTAAATCCATCAGCATACACACGGAATTTATCATTACAGTCATCGAAAGTAGGATCAGCACAAGGATTATTATTAGCATTAGGTACAGGTCTAAATGCCGAAGGAATAAATACGGTAATATCAGGGTCTATCTGAGGGTTTCTAATAGCAGTATCAATACAACCACCAGGCTGTGTAGTTACTTTTAAATACACAGGAAATATACCTGTAGAACCAAATGGAATTTTTTGAGGATCTTTATCTGTGTTCATCCTGTCTGGAGCAGTTCCTGTTCCAGTATAATTAGGATCGGCACCAAAGTTCCATTCATATAGCATGGTTTGGTTATCGGCCACTGTACTGGTGTTGTAAAAATCAAACTCTGGCTTAGCAATGGTAGTTTTATCCGGGTTATGATAAAACGAAGCATTTGGTACAGCATAAACTGTAATACTATCAAACGATTCGGCTATACAACCCGCAGGAGTAGTTACTTTAAGTTTAATTAACCTTTTGCCATGTGTAGCTAAAGTACTAATAATTGCAGAATCGTTAGGTGCAAAAGGAATTTCGTTAGTACCATTCATCACATACCAATTGTAAGTACTGTTACCCACAGCAGCTCCTTTAGCAGCAAGGTACGAAGTAAGAGGAGCACAACCTATGCAAGTATCGCATGTAAATGTTGCGTTAGGTTTAGGATTAATATCCAAACGGATTGCACTCGACACAGAATTACATACACCATTATTTGTTGTGCTTGCTGTAACATATAAAAACTGTCTATCAGTATCAGTAGGTTTATTAAAGGTGTATTTAGGTGTTAACGAAGTATCATTATCGAATGAACCAGCACCATCGTGTACCCATTTTACGCCATAAAAACTTGGATTAACAGTGGCCGTTAAGTTAAAGGCAGTTGTATCATAAGCACACTTTGCAGGTACTGTTGGTAAATTTAAAGTAGGTGGTTGTTGCACAAAGGTTGTGATAGAATCGTAACTTGTACATGTAGTACCAAGCTTTGTAATAGAATAATTATAAAAAGCTGTATAATAATTTTGAGGAATTACAGCAGGATCTTGAACATTAAAATTCCCAATATTTGATACACCAATGCCAGAATAAACACCCGTTCCACCAGCAGGTGTGGCAGTGTTTTTAAACTGAATTAATGAAGCCGTTTTACAAATAGAATCATTAGTGCCAGGTATTGAGTATCTAATTGTTACTTCAGGTATTTTAATTACCTCCATGTTTACACTATCTCTGGCCATACAGCCTGTAGCTTCATCAGTATAATACAATTTCCAAATACCTCCATTTACAGGAACCATTGGTTTTTGTGCATCAAAATTTAATTTACTTACAATAGCATCTTTCATATTGGTAGGTACTTGTCCAGGTGCAAAACTCCAATAGGTAGAACCAGGAATAGTAGAATTGGTAGTAGCACCAGATTTAGCAGCAATAGCAAATATTGGTTCGTTTTTACAAATTGCAAAGTCGGTACCTGCTTCAACTATAGGAGTTGGCACAACACGCATAATAAATGAATCGGCATTAATACAACTTTTAGTACCAACGCTTGGTGGTGGTAAAGTATAATTAATGGTGTAAGTGTACTTTACCGTATTGGTATTTGGTTCTACATTAACGCCAGGTAACTTAGGGTTAAATGAGTATGAAGTGGTATATGCATTAATTACCTTGGTAACTAAACCGCCACCTTGTGGTATCGACCAAATACCTGCTTTACCACTAGGGTCTTCAGGATAATGGAAATGATTTAGTGCATTAAGTGAGTAAAAATTTTCGGCATTAATACACACCGAAGTATCAGAGCCTGCAGTAATTTTAGGTAATGCAAATACCCTAACTAATGTTGAGTCTTCTCTTAAACATGAACCTTGATCAACTGGTCCACGATACGAATATTTTATGTAGTAACTATTGCTGGCACCAGCAAGTTGTGTTTGCATGGCAGCATAAAAAGTATCTTTAGGTAAATTAGGTAAACTATCAACTTTCAAAATAGCAGTTGTACCTTGTACAGAAAGTGCTCCAGGAGCAGCTCTAAATGTCCAACCGCCAATACCACCTTGCTGATTAGCGGGTGTAACCAAACGGAATGGCAAAACGAGTTCTTTTTCGCTCTTACACAAGTTTTGGGTTTGGGTAGGAGATAGATTAGGCAATGGCCTAGCCACAACCCTAACCGTGTCTCTGTTGCTACACTCTAAGTAACTTTTAGTAGTATCGGGATACGAATAATAGGCCGTAACTACATAATCGGTTGTTAGATTGGGTGCTGCTAAGAAGGTATTACGGTAACCTTTGGCTTGTACATTAAATAATGCTGGTCCTTGTATAATATCCCATTTGTATTTATAGCCTCCAGTAACCATAAGTTTAACGGTATCTTTAGGACATACCGCAGTATCCATTCCTGCATTAACCACTAATGGTAAATTTACCCTTAAATCAAACGTGTCTCTCATTTTACAACCAAATTCATCAGTCATTAACACAATATAATATCCAGAGTCCTTTTTTATAACTGATTGTGTAGAATCATTAGCCTCTACTATACCGTTTTTAAACCACTTGTATTTGGTTTCATTGCTATCATTATTGCCAGCATCTAGTGTAAAGGATTCTCCGGCACAAATACGTGCAGAATCTGGACTAAATAATGGGACAGGGAGTTTTTTTACTTCCAATGTCATACTATCTAAAGCAGCGCAACCTTTAATATCTCTAATTTCTAAAATATATTTGGTAGTTACCAAATCGGTAGCATCGTAATTGTTACCACCATTTTGCAAAGGACCTTTAACAGGCGAGCCAGTTTTACTGTTTTTATACCAAGAGAAAGTATAAGGCGGAATACCAAACTTTGCTAAGCCTTTTATATTAATTGGAGTACCCTTACAAGTAAAAGTATCACTAACAAAAGCCACTGCAGGGGTATCCACTACAATAGTATCCGAGTATGTTTTTATACAAGTTTGACCAGGCCTTTTTCCAGGAGTAGAAATAGTAAATTGGACTAAATATTTACCACCTTTCTTATAGTTAAACGTATCAACAATAATAGGGCGAGGATCTGTAATTGGTCCAGTAGGATTAGGTCCAGGATTAAGATTAGGTGAACCCACTGACCTAAATCCGTTAGAGAAACTATAATCAAAAGGTTCGAGGGCAATTTTCATTGATGCAGAAAAAAATGTTTGTTTTACATCAGTTTTACGTATTTTATATTCCCATTTTCCACACCGCAAATCTTGCGGCCTACCATCGGCTTTAGGTGTAGGTAAAACAGTAATACTAAATGCGCGAGTAACACGACCAACGTTAGGACAAAACTTATCAGCACCAGTTACCGTAAAATAATAGGGTAATGTTCTACCGTCACTGTCTTCTGTTTGCCAGCAAAATTGCCATGAATCTTCTCTTGGTCGAGGTAATCCAGGACCGACAGCATAAGTAGGCGCAAAGTTTAATTTACCTGGTCGCACAATTCCTTCGTTCCAACTCATATAAGTAGTATCAAATCTTTGTATAGCAGGATAAACATCGGTATCTTTAGCAATAATAGTAAAGCAGAGTAACTCTCCTGCGCAAATATCATAATCATAAATTGGCCTATTGTTTGGTCCAGATGGTAATGTGGCTAATCGAGGAGGGTTATTACCTGGGCAGTTAAATACATATAACTGTAAATCTCGTTGGGTAATACCAACTAATATAGGGTTACCATCATCATCATAACTCCATTGTTTTATTCGTACATTTAAATTCCCATAAATGTAACCAGGTGTATTATTAAGCGCATTAAAACTGATATCTCCATTAATAGAATCGATAATAACATATGGCCCATTTGGTTGGGGATAATTGATATGTGGTGCTTTGGTAGAGTTTAATGGAAAAGGATAATTAGCACCTCCTGGTGGTTGGTAATTAACGGGATTTCCGCCTGATTGTAATGAAGGAGCAATTTCATAAGTTAATGAATCATCATCAGGATCTACCGCACCCATGTTAAATACATATTCTTGGCCTGAGCAAAGTGTTGCCACTGGCTCATTTTTTAAAATAGGAGATTTGTTTTTACAATTAGTCATCGAACGATTAAAAATATTGATGGTAGCACCGATTCTAAAATCCTGTCCACTTGAACCTGCTAAATTCCAAATATTTGCGTTACGGCAACATAATGTCCAATATACATCCCAATAAGTACAAGTAGAGTTGTTTAATGATGGATAATTTAAATTTAAAGTGCCTTCAAATACATACTTTTCTACTGAAGGAGAGTAAGGGCCTGGTGTTACTTGGTTTAAATTATGGCAACCATTTTTAGCACTGTTTCCGCATAACTCTACATTTGCTTTACCCACATCCTCTACTTTTACTAGTGATAAAGTAACTGAAACCTGATTTGGTATTGCACTACAATTTGCGGGATTTAAGGTAGTATTAGGTTTAGCAGTCATGCTTTGGGTACAACCCATGCTGCTACAAAGTGTAGCACCTGTACAGTCGCGATATATAATTAGCCTAATTTTCCAAGTTCTGGGGCCGGTACATTCATACTCTACGTCTCCCCCAACAACGTGAGATGCATTGGCATTGTTAATGCTAAGTAGCATTGCTAACGTTAATAACATTAGGCTTGCTAGCTTTTTGATTGTTGTAAATGATTTATTCATAATTTTATGTTTTGCAATTAAAAAAATAGGCTATTTGCCAAAACTCAGAATCAAAAATACAACTTTCAACTTTTACTTGTACTACCCTTAACACTTATTAAGAACAATTTAAGAGCCTTGGTTTTTGTGCCTGCTAATATTACTTTGCTTTTTTTATTGCAATCAAACATAATGAATAAATTACAGCAAAACGTTTGGGATACCTACAATTTTAAACACCTTGAAAATAAGGCTTTTAATATTGCAGCGGTTGATACTTCCATTCACTCGCTATGGCGATACCATCAATTTTTACCTGTTGCAATTAATGATGCAGTAACTTTGGGTGAAGGATTTACACCACTTTTAGCATTAAGTTTTGCAGGTAAAAAGGTTTTTATCAAACAAGATTATTTATTTCCAACAGGATCTTATAAGGATAGGGGAGCATCTGTTTTGATAAGTTACGCCAAACAATTAGGTGTAAAAAGTGTGGTACAAGATAGTAGCGGAAATGCTGGTTGTGCTATTGCGGCTTATGCAGCTCATGCCAATTTAAAATGCGAAATTTATGTGCCAGCCGATACCAGTAAAGCCAAGCTAGCACAAGTTGCTGCATATGGAGCCACATTAAATTTAGTGGAGGGTAGTAGAGAGAATACGGCAGAAGCTGCACTTGTTGCAGCAAATAATAGTTATTATGCAAGCCATTGTTACAACCCTATTTTTTTAGAAGGAACAAAAACGTTTGCTTATGAAGTGTGCGAACAATTAGGTTGGCAAGCTCCAGATGTGGTAGTATTACCAGCCGGAAACGGAACTTTGGTACTGGGTTGTTTTATTGGTTTTAAACATTTGTTTGAAAGCGGTGTCATACCAAAAATACCTAAACTTGTTGCTATTCAATCTCATTATTGTGCACCACTTTATCATGCTTGGAAAGAAGGATTAACAGAACCAAAATTAATTAAACCAGACTATACATTGGCTGAAGGAATTGCCATTGCCAACCCAATTAGAGGTGCTGAAATGATACACGCAATAAACGAAACAAAGGGTTGTTTTTTAACCGTAAGTGATGATGAAATTATTGATGCACTAAAAATTTGTTTTAAAAAAGGCTTTTATATTGAACCAACAAGTGCAGCAACAATTGCAGGATTAATAAAGGCTTTTAAGGTAACAGAAGGAGAAACATGGGTAAGTTTATTTAGCGGAAATGGATTAAAAAGTACCGACAAAATTATGTCGATACTAAATAATGATGTTATACCGAAAGCACATTCAATATAGTCCAATTTTGGCTCGGGCCTCACTGAACTATTTTCATATAGCATCGGCATTACCATTGTAAAATTATTTTTTAGTTTGGACTAAAAAATAATTACAATTGTTTTTACTTATTAGCAGGTATTTTAACTACCTTATTATAAATTGCTTCATATTGCGGAATAATTTTATCAATATGAAAATCGAGTGAACGCTTTTTGGCATTTTGTTTAAAGGTAAGCAATCTTTTTTCATCGCCAAGTATATAAATAGCTTTTTCGGCCATACAATCTACATCTCCTACATCACATAAAAAACCTGTTACGCCATCAATATTTAATTCGGGTATGCCGCCTGCATTGCTACTAATAACAGGAACTTCACATGCCATTGCTTCAAGGGCAGCCAATCCAAAACTTTCGGTTTCGCTTGGCATTAAAAACAAATCACATACCGATAAAATTTCTTCAACAGGATCTTGTTTGCCTAAAAATATTACACTTTCGCATAAGTCTAATTCTCTGCAAAGTTTTTCCATATTTTGTCTTTCAGGTCCATCGCCAACCAAAATTAGTTTTGATGGAACTTGCTGAACAACTTTAGCAAATATGCGCATTACATCTTCAACCCTTTTTACTTTTCTAAAATTACTGGTGTGTACCAATAATTTTTCTCCTTGCGATGAAATTGCCTTACGAAAATGCTCTCGTGGTTTTTTGCTAAAACGTTCAAAATCTATAAAATTAGGTATTACTTCAATATCCTTAACTACTTTAAAGTGTTTGTAGGTGTCTTGCTTTAGCGAATCAGAAACTGAAGTAATAGCATCCGACATATTTAGCGAATAAGTTACTACTGGTGTAAACGATGCATCCTTTCCAATAAGGGTAATATCAGTACCATGCAGGGTAGTAATTATGGGTATATGAATTCCTTCGGTTGCTAAAATTTGTTTGGCAAAAATAGCAGCCGAAGCATGTGGAATTGCATAATGAACATGTAACACATCCAGTTTTTCAAACTTAACCACATCAACCAATCTACTGGTTAAAGTAGTTTCGTACGGTGGATAATCAAATAGCGGATAACTACTTACGTATACTTCGTGATAAAATAAGTTATTGGTAAAAAAATCTAAACGAGCGGGTTGTTTGTAACTTATAAAATGAACCTGATGACCACGTTCAGCAAGTGCTTTACCCAATTCGGTTGCTACAACCCCACTTCCTCCATATGTTGGATAACAAACTATTCCTATTTTCATATTTATACAATCAAGGTACAAAGATGAAACATTAGAAGTAAGTTTTTGTGTTATTTAATTGAATATTTTTAAATGTTATTGTATTAATTGCTAATTACAGCAGGTTTTTATAGCACAATACATAAACTTATAGCTGTTTACTCCATTTTTAATGCTTCATAAATGGCATCTTGTATGTTGGTACGCACATTCATTTCTACTAATTTTTTGTTTTCGGATGATGGGTTAACACGGTTTGATAAAAATACATATACCAATTTACTTTTTGGATCAACCCAAGTACAAGTGCCTGTAAAACCACTGTGGCCAAAAGTAGCAGCCGAACAAGACCTACTTGCAGGTGTACCTTTTCTACTATCCATTTCTGGTTTATCAAACCCTAAACCCCTGCGTGTTTTACCTTGTTTTTTGGTAAATAAATTAACCGTACTTTCTTTTAAAATACGTTTACCGCCATATTCGCCACCATCTAAAAGCATTTGCATAATTATGGCCACATCATTGGCACTGGCAAATATACCTGCATGGCCACTAATGCCGCCAAGCATTGCTGCAGTTTGGTCGTGTACGGTTCCGTTTACCAATTGCCACCTAAAAAAAGTATCCATTTCGGTTGGTACCACCCAATCTGCGTTTACTTTGCCTAATGGGTTAAATGTTAGGTTTGATAAATTTAATGGCTTATAAATATTTTCATTTAAAAAAGAATCAAAAGGCAATTGGGTAATGTTTTCAATTGCTTTTCTAAGCAGTATAAATCCTAAGTCGGAATACACATAATTACCTTTAGGTTTTACATCACTTTTTAAAATAGCATCCCATACAAATTGTTCGTAATCTTGGTGCATAAATAAGTTAGGTGCTACTTGTATGGTATACACACTATCGCGGCTGGGTTGATAGATAATTGGATTTGGTTTTCCGTTTAATAAAGTGTTTTTATAAATAGGAATATATGCTACCAATCCGGCTTGGTGCAATAAAATATCTTGCACCAAAATATCTTCTTTATTTGTGCCCACCAACATGGGTAAATATGCACTTAGTTTATCTTCTAGCTTTATTTTATGTTCATCATACAATCGCATTACAGCAACAGTTGTAGCCAATATTTTAGTAAGCGAAGCCACATCATACAAATGGTAATTTTTAACAGCTGTTACATTATCATAAGTATGGTATCCAAACGATTTTTGGTAAACAACTTTGCCCTGTTTGGCTACTAAAATTTGGCAGCCGGGCGTTGCTTTTTTATTAATTGCATCTATTGCAATACTATCAAGCTTGCAAAATGCATCGCTTGGCAATCCAATTTCCTCAGGTAACTCGTAGGTAAACCGTTCAATTATATTGGTATTTATTCCACTACCTAACGGAAATGCAGCACCTACTCCAACAGGCATTCGGCCCTTGGCAGCAACTGCGCCAAACAATACTTCGGCAGCTAAATAGTTATACATTTCTAAGTCTTCGTAAGATACAATTACATTGCGTGCATTTTGAAAACTATTTAAAATATAAGGGTTGCCATTACACACCAAAACAACTTTTCGTTGAGATAAAATTATGCGGTTTACAAAGTCAATTTGGGGTTGCGTTAAGCCTAGTTTTCTGCTTACAAACCTACTAGTTGATTGTAGGCTAATAATTACTAAATTATACTTTTCTAAGGCTAAATATAAACTATCAAAGTTGGTAGTTTTATCCGTTTTATCAATGCTAAAATAATCGCTTTTGCAATAATTTAAACACATTTCTTGAAAAGCAGTTAGCTGTTGTATGCCCACACCAATTGCAGCAATTTTATACAATTCAGGGTTTTTTATAGGAATAATATCATCAAGGTTTTTAGCAACAATAATGCTGTTTTTAACCGCTTTTTTAATCATTAGTGGCGCACCACCAGCATTTAAATCTTGGGTTAAATTGGTTAATTCTATGGGTTCATAATTATTTAAACCCGACCAATATTTTGCCAATAAAACCCTTTTACAACTGCTTTCTATTTGTGCCCAAGTAAGTGAGCTATCGGCAATATGTTCTTTAATTTTGGCCATGCTTGCTGGCACATTTTCTACAAATAATAAAATATCATTTCCGGCTAATAATGCCCTAGCAGCAACTTCACCTGGTGGGTATAAATCGGCTACCCCTTTCATGTTTAATGCATCGGTAATTATTATGCCATCAAACCCCATTTGGTTGCGCAATAAATCGGTAATTATTGGTTTTGATAAGGATGAAGGAGTATTGGTAGAATCTAATGCGGGAATATTTAAATGTGCCACCATGATGCTCATTACACCTGCATCAATTAATTTTTTAAATGGATATAATTCTAACGAATCAAGCCTTTTTCTATCAGCTTTAATTACGGGTAAGCCATAATGCGAATCGGTTTCGGTATCACCATGGCCAGGAAAATGCTTGGCAGATGCAATCACATGCATGTCTTGTAAACCTTTGGTGTATGCGGCACCAAGTTTGGCTACGGTAAATTTATTTTCGCCAAAAGAACGGTCGTTTATTACTGGATTATTGGCATTGTTATTTACATCAATATCGGGCGCAAAATTAAATTGAATGCCCATGCGCTTGCATTGCGAACCAATACTCATGCCCATTTCGTAAACCAAATCGGGGTTTGCGCTTGCTCCTAAAACCATTTGCCTAGGGTAAACTGGCGTGCTGTCTAATCGCATACTCAATCCCCACTCTCCATCAATACCAACTAAAAGTGGTATTTTACTTTTGCGCTGAAAATTATTAGTAAGTGTGGCTTGTTTATATGGAGTACCTTTAAAAAAAATCAACCCACCAACTTTGTAATCGCGTACCAACGATTCCACATAGTTAAAATGGGCGGTATCTCGCAATGTCCACACATCAACCATAAAAAGTTGTGCGATGCGTTCATCATCGGTTAAGCTGTTGTAGACCGAATCAACCCACGGATTGCTCTTTTTCCAATTTATGCTGCTGCTTTGCGCCTTACTTAAAGCAGGAAACAAAACAACGCATATCAACAATAAATATCTATTCATTTAAATTTTGCTAAAAGAAACTTTGTGGTACCGCAAAAAACGTTAAAAATTAGCTGGTTTGTATTTATTTGTGAGTTAAGTTTTATACGTACATATTAACACTGCATTTTGTTTCGTACTTTGCAGGTCAGTTTTTAGTAATGAGTGATATAATAAAATTATTGCCCGATAATGTGGCCAACCAAATTGCAGCCGGTGAAGTTATTCAGCGCCCTGCTTCGGTTGTAAAAGAATTGCTTGATAATGCCATTGATGCAGAGGCCACTATTATTCAGTTAATGATAAAAGAAGGTGGTAAAACTTTGATACAAGTTATTGATAACGGAAAAGGCATGAGCCCAACTGATGCGCGTATGTGCTGGGAACGCCATGCTACTAGTAAAATAAAACAAACGGAAGATATTTATACCATTAAAACTAATGGTTTTAGGGGTGAGGCTTTGGCAAGTGTGGCAAGTGTGGCGCAGGTTGAGCTAAAATCTAAAACCGAAAATGATGCAATTGGAACCATTATTTTAATTGAAGGGAGTGAAGTAAAAAAACAAGAAGGTGTGGCTTGTAATAAAGGCACAAGTATTACCGTAAAAAACTTATTTTATAATATACCTGCCCGAAGAAATTTTTTAAAATCAAACCCAGTAGAAACCCGCCATATTTTTGATGAATTTACCCGTGCAGCCTTAGCTCATCCCGAGGTTAATTTTACTTTACATAACAATAACGAAGAGGTGTTTAACCTTAGAGCAGGTAATTTGGCTCAGCGTATTGAGCAGGTTTTTAATTATAAATTAGGCGAACATTTACTTACTACTGCCGAAGAAACTACTATTGCCAATATTCATGTGTATTTGGGTAAGCCCGAGTTTGCTAAAAAAACACGTGGCGAACAGTTTTTTTTCGTTAACAATAGGTATATTAAAGATGCCTATTTAAACCATGCGGTAATGAGTTGCTACGATAATTTAATTACCAAAGAGCAGTTTCCGTTTTATATTGTTTGTATTGATATCGACCCAAAATTGATTGATGTAAATGTGCATCCTACAAAAACCGAAATTAAGTTTGAAGACGAACGCTCATTATACCAAATTATACGTGCAGTGTGCAAAAAAGGAATTGGCGAACATTACCATGTGCCTACTTATGTGCCAGCAAGCGATGATTCGTTTTTAAATTTAGGATCTAGATTTACGCCAAATATTGCCACCACTACCTACAATAAACCTATTGAAGAAAATACTTCAAATAAGCCAAACTCAGGTTCGTTTGATAACAGTAAAAATAATTTTGCACCCAGCCGCACGCAGCATAATGATTGGCAGGAACTTTTTGGCATTTTAGATAAAAAAGATACCATTGGTGATGTGGCGCCAAAACGATTTGCCAAAACCGATGAAGAATTGGCTTTAAACGAAGAGCAAAATACTGTAAGGCATTTTACCCAAATACATGGTGCATTTATTTTATCGCAAATAAAAAGTGGGGTATTATTGGTTGATATGCAAGCGGCTCACGAGCGTGTATTGTTTGAAAAATACATGCAAGCATTGCAAAATCAACCAATGGCAAGTCAACAAAAATTGTTTCCTAAAAGCATTACACTTAATGCTGCCGATGCAACTTTACTTACCGAATTACTGGCAGATATTAGAGCTTTAGGGTTTGATGTAAATGATATTGGTGGAAATACATTTGCTATAAATGGCGTTCCTGCAGAGTTAAATCATTACAACGAACAACATTTGATTGATGAGGTTTTAGAAAACTACAAGCAACAAACAGGAAGTACCAAACACCAAAACATTGCACGTATTTTAGCGCAACGTGCCGCTGTAAGAACGGGTACTAAATTAGCTGCTGACGAAATGAATAATTTGGTTGACGAGCTTTTTGCTTGTGCAGAAAATAAACTTTCGCCCAGTGGTAAAAGTTGTTTTAAAATAATTAGTATTGATGAGTTGTATAAATTGATAAATTAGCAGAATGGTTAATTTTACTCAATTAATGCAGCAGCCTAAAAATAGATATTTGTTTCTATTTGCAGCTTCCATTGGCTTTTTTGCACTTAGGTTTTCGGATGCGCAACTACCTTTTTTTTGGGATGAGATGCATGTCTATGTTCAAGGTGTTATTTATATGTTCGATAACAAAATTTCGTTACTGCCATCCGCTGTTCCTGATTATATTAGTTTTGGTCATCCGTTGTTACTCTTTTTTATTAATGCACTTTGGGCAAAACTGTTTGGTTTTTCTCCGCTCGCTTTTCATTCCTTATCTATTTTAATAACACTTAGTACTGCATTAGGGAGTTATTTATTGGCTTCTCAAATTACTAAAAATCATGTAATCGGTATTTTAGCTTTTGTTATCTTTTTGTTTCAACCAATTGTTATAGCACAATCCACACAAGTTTTATTAGAAATGCTATTAACTTGCACCATAGTATTTGCTGTTTTATTTTACTTAAAGGGTCAATTTGTTTATTCAGTTATTGCTACATCGCTTGCTGTATTAACCAAAGAAACGGGACTTGTATTGGCTATAGCTTTACCTTTAAGTTTAATAATTAGGTATGTGTTTTTTGATAAATCTAAATTGCTTATTAAAGGCTTTATTTGGTACTTAATTCCATTTGTTGTTTTCACAGCTTTTTTAATTATTCAACATCAAACATTTGGGTGGTACCTAAACCCCAATAACCTTGGCGGTACAAAAATAACGTTTAATAGTATTACCCAAAAGTGGTGGGATTATTCGCTGGGATTTGTTTGGCTAAAACAAGGCAGGTGGTTTTTAACCTTAGTTAGCATCTTGTTTTTTGTTAGTTTTATCATAAAAAATAAAAACAAAATTAGGCTATCCAATTCCATTATTTTATTGCTGGTATTTAGTTTTGGTTTTATGTTGTTTTCTTCTATTGCATCATGCTTGCATAGGTATTTTTTGGTAATGATGCCTATTGTAAGTTTAGCGTTTGCCATTGTAATTTTTAGGGTTGATGAAATTAAGAAATACGTAGGTGTAGTTTTACTTGTAATTGGGTTAGCATTAAACCTTTATTTTTTAAATGATAATACCCAAAACAGTGAAGTGAACTTGAGTTACAGAAACCAAATAAAGGTAAATGTATTGTTGTTCAATTATCTAAACCAACCTGAATTTGCTGGTAAAAAAGTAAAACTCGGTTTTCCGATTGCCTTAGCAACACAAGATTCCCGATTTGGTTATCCAATGCCAATCAACTATGAGATGGTTGATTTCAGTGAAGATAGAGCGGCCAATTATTATGTATTTACAAAGCCAGGCAATTGGTCGGATGTAGGCGGTCAAACAGATTCGTTAACATTGATGCATAAAATTACAGTTAATAATGCTACGGCTTTAATATTTTTGAAGTAATAAACTATAGTGTCACTCTTCATTGATTTACTGTTTTTTATAAAATAGCATTTTCATATATATTTTTATAAAATTAATTAATTCCTTAGAAACTACTTTAAAATTCACCTTACGAACCATAGTTTGCTCATTTAAAACCACAGGAATTAGCTTAATACGCTGTTTGTGTTTTGCAGCTAAACACACAAATTCAAGATCAAACAAATATCTGTTAGTCTCTGTTTGTAAAAATATAGACTTGGCTGATCTTTTGATGCCTTTTAAGCCGCCTTGTGTGTCATTGGTTGGGATACGCAAGGATGTTTTAATTAAAAACTTAAGTAACTTAGAAATAATAGCCCGATGTGCAGGAATATTTTGATAGTAGTTATCGCCACGTGTACCAATTGTTATATCGGCATCAACTAATCCTTCGATTATGTTCACAAAACTTTCGTTGGTGTAAGGAAAATCAACATCTGTATAAACAATAAGATTTCCAGTTGCTTTCTTCATCCCTTCCCTAATTGCATATCCTTTTCCTTTGTTAAGTGGATAGTCTACTATTTGTGTATTATCAAACTTCCGACTAATCTGCTTTAAGTCATTGCTAATATTAAAAGAACATCCATCATCCACTATGATTAACTCAAAGCTGTAGCTTGATAATAAAGTTATAATTTCATTATATCTTATTAATATATTTACAGCCCAGTTTTTATCTGGATTATAACATGGCAGTATGACTGAAATCTTTTTACTATTCATTACTCACTCGTATATAAATAAATTAAGCAATAATAGTTAGTTTCTAATAAAATCAGAATGAAAAGTTATATCAATAAATTCATAGATAGGTTTAAAAGGTTAAATAGGGTTGAATCTTTGTTTTTAATATTTCTTATTGTAATACTAACATTCAGTAATTTCATTTATACAGGCTTCTCAACAAATGATGATTATGAATATTATACAAGATACTTTAATGATGCTGAAATTTGGAAGTCAAGTTATGAGTATGCAAAAATGAATGGACGTTTCTACTTTGCATTTATGCAGCCGTTATTCAATATTATTCTCCCTTATTTTTTTGATTCAATTGTAGTTACAAGGATTATTAACCTAGCCCTAATATTATTAGGAGTATATGTTTTTGCTGCAAACCTTAAGCTTTTGTTTAAGGAAGAAGTGATACCATATTTGTTTGTAATATTCTTCTTTACGTTTGTAACTATAAAGGGGGCTAATAACCCAATTATCTCTTATCCTTTCTACTTTTCTACATCATGGTTTTTATTTCAATTAGCACTATATTATTTCATAACGTTTTTAAGTTCGGGTTTGATAAAGCACAAAATTATTGCCACAATATTCTATTTGTGCGCATTGCTTTTTTATGAGGTATACTTTGTTTACTCGGTTGTTTTTTGGGTTATCGCATTCATTATACTATTCAAGCAAGGTTTTTCAAATGGATTTGTTCGCTCTTTTAAAGCGAATAACTTCTTTCTTATTGTTAATGTTTTGTACCTTAGTGTATATTATATTTTTAAAAAGCAGTTTTCGTATGAGTTATATGATGGAGTAAACATTACCGAAGAATTTAACTTATTCTATTTTTTTCAGGCATTGGGTAAGCTCACTAAAGGAGCTATTCCTTTACATTTATATTTTTCCGGCCATAGTGTATACTACAATAATTCATACATAATAGGAGGGCATGTTCAAAGTATACTTACGCCATTAATTAACATTAAAACTGAGTGGTTAGTAAAGTCGATATTGGTTGCAACTGCTTTAGTATTGATGAGAAATAACATAAGTTATGCATCAAAACAGTATTTTGATAAAAGACAAAATGTAATGTGGCTTTTACTCTCCGTATCTATGATTTTTATGCCACACTTTCTGCTTGCGCTTACTGCGAAGTATCAGCGATATACGAACATGGGCATGGACAATTATATAACGACATATTTTACTGGGTTTATATTTTATGCGTGGTTGGTATTTATTTATATAACTATTTTATTAATAAGAATAACTTGGTTAAAAAAAACATTATTCCTTGTCTTTATTACAATTGTTTCATATGGTTCTATCCTAATTGATTATAGTAACTACCACGCTAAACGTGATTTGGAAAAAGTATTCAACATGTTTAATTCAATAGACCATCTTGTAAAATGCCAGGACTTCCAAAAAATTACCGAGGGGAGTGTTATTGTTGCACCTGATTTGTTTAAAGTTAACTCTGATGTGAGCTACTATAATGCTGGTAACTTTAACATAAATGAGTACTTTAAAGCTAGATCGGGAAAATCGTATTTAGTACAAAAAAACGATAGTCTCATAGCATCTAATGACTCTGATTATTATTTGCTAACATATAGAAACAACAATAACGGATATTATTTTCTAATATCTAATTTAAAAGCAAACAAAAGCACTTTGTTCCTCAGCAGTACTAAGTCAAAACAAACTCTAAGGTATATACTTAATAATACGTTGCACATAGAAAGTCTTGAGTTAACTCCTAAAGCGGTTTTGAACACTTTTAAGATTAGCGGTATTAATATCGAACTTATTAGTATTTCTGATAATTAATGGTAATATTTAATTCTTTATTGATAAAGAACTAATAGGCATATTGCATAAAATTTAGTTCAGTCTTTTATAAACGATAAGTACTTCAGTATTGTGTATGGGTTTCCACGAAGTACTGGTAGTTAATGTATCTAAAGCGTATTGATACTCCTCCTGATTTAGTGGAAAGGTTTTAGTTGGTGGAGAGAGAATGATGTATTCCGCTTCTCCAAGGTAGGGATATTGATAAATATGTGTTCGATTTGCCAAATGTGGAACTAAATTATTTTGAGCGGATATTTTTTCTGTAGCTGTAAATTGGAGTTGCTTCAATTGTTCTCTTAATGCATCTGAATCATAATTTTGAGAGTAGTGCAACCCCTGATAAAATCGGCTAATCCCTTTATCATACCAAAAAGAAACCCTGCTATCCAATTTACTAAAGGTAAAAACCAAGGTGATAATTGCAATTAACCAGGGTGTTTTTTTCTTGAATACAGGTAAGGTAAAATCCTTTAAAAAGCTTATAGTTGCCATACAAATTATAGGTACAAACTCTATGCTATAGTGATAATTTATGCCCCATTTGGTAGGTTCTTGATTGAACATTTTTTGTACGTATATGGGAATTAGCATCACCAAAAATTGAGGTCTATAAATTAAAAATATTCCTCCGCTTAAAAGTACAGCAAAGTGTGTTTCTGATTTTATGCCGTTGTAAGTAGGATT
Organism: Bacteroidia bacterium; assembly: GCA_034676125.1. Lineage (GTDB taxonomy): Bacteria > Bacteroidota > Bacteroidia > UKL13-3 > UKL13-3 > UBA6183. The sequence goes on along the minus strand of JAUCCO010000064.1, from coordinate 996 downwards.
GTCGATAAAGTTTTCAAATATTTGCGCAAACAAATAGCCTGGTCGGTTAATAACATTATCCATTATTTCTGTTGGAGTATTGCCCAATGATTTATACATGTTGTTGTATAAGTAACCTGTACCATGGACTTGAAAATGCGGAATAATAACTTTAATTGTTACAAAAAAATAGATGAAAGATGTTACAGAAAGGAGTAAAAGGTTATTTCTTTTAGTTGGCTCCTTAAAATAATGTAACGTAAATCCAGCGCATACAAAAGCAGTATAAAGGGCCATGTTTTCTTTGCAAGACAACATTAGTATCCAAATTATTATTACTTTTTTCCATTGTTGTTGATGTATAAATAAAGCAAGCCAAGGAACCAACATGGCAGCTGTAACGTTATTATGAAAATCAAAAGACAAAGCAGAGTAGACTCCCCACATACTGTAAAACTGAAACAAAATTGCAATAGCTAGATTGTTATTTTCTGTAACCTCTTTAGCCCATAACATCATGCCTAAACCACCCATAATAATTAGGGCAATTTGGACATATAATAAAGTATAAGACCCGAATAAATAATTTAGTGGTGCAAATAGAAAGAAGATTGGTTCAAAATGGTCGGAAAATGCATGCCAAACAATAGGCTGTTGTATGGTGGTGTAATTAAATTTAAAATGACTGTAGCTATAAATTATGTTATTATAAATACCCAAATCAAATGCTTCGGTTCGAAATAGATAATGATTAACAATACTGATGCTACAAAAAATAAGCGTGAATATTGCAATAATCATCCAAATACTGATACGTTGTTTGGGCGTAAAGTTAATAAGCAGTTTCATGTTAGTATTTAAATGATAAAATTGCCTAGTAAACATGTTTAATAAGCTGTGATCTTTATGCTTTTGTGTAAGTAGTAGATGTTAATTCAGATATTTTGATTTCAAATGTAATTAAATATTTTGATTTGTAGTTAGCCCCTAATTTCGAATTTAACCCAAATTACGCAT
>JAUCCO010000063.1:0-18284 GCA_034676125.1 Bacteroidia bacterium | reverse complement strand
ATCGAATCAGAATTTTTTACAGAAGATTCGATTTCACAAATAGACCACATATTTTTTATTAGGAAAGAAGTTGTACCCTTTTTTACTGTTTTACGGGCATATGCTATAAAGTGTAAAGCTGCTCCTAGTTCTCGCTTATTTGAAATGTCCATTTCTCACTTAAGAGATATTGATCCTAAAACTTTTGACGAAGAATGGATTAAGACATTAATAGATAATAATGGTAGGGTAAGATTTGTTGGCGAACGCATATTATCGCAATTCATTATACATGGACACATGCTTCAATTTGAAAAAAATATTCTCGAATTAGATGCTTTATCTCAATACAAACTTTGTCTATCGGTTTTTATAGATGTTAAAGAACCTAATAATTTCTTATGCTTATTGAGCCCTTTGTATAGTACTTCATATGGATTTGTTAAAGAGTTTATAATCTGCAAAACAGAAGCATTGACAGAAAATTATGGAAAATCTGTTTTGGAAACATTGGAGCTTTTGTTTGACATGGACGATAAAAACCTGAAACAAATATATGACCGTGTAAATAGTCAGTACGAAATTTTTAGAGAGATCATCAATAAAAGAAGTGAAATCAAGGAGCTATCACCTCTATATACACAATTTAAATGGGCTGACAAATTTCAAGAGTTGTTTCGCAAAAGCATGAGCCAGAATATGCAACAGGCAACAGATGACAACAGCATTTTTACCAAATTAGCATCAAAAGTAGTTTTGGCAAAGGGTGGAGGATGGAAAATAGAAGAAAAAGACGAAGTACGGCAACTAGCCAAATTTGAAAGTAGCTTTACGCTTCCGAGAGCATATTTTATAGAGCCTGAAAGATTTGATTGGGAGAAACGTATGGAAATTAATGAAGACTGGACTAGCAAATTCACAGAATGGGAAGCAACAATATCATCGTAAAAGAATACCTGGAAAGTTTGAAAGAAGATAATGAACTTGATTATCTATTTCCCATTTTGTTAAATTTAATGGGATTTCGAATCATTACAACCGCTAAAGAATCAAAAGGCCAGCCTCAATATGGTAAAGATATTATTGCTGTAGGTGATGATGATGATGGAGTGAAAAAAAAATCTATTTCGAGTTAAAGGGACATGCTGATAAAGATATTGACGATTCTGTTTTTTACAAGGTGGATGGTATAAGAGAGTCTATTTTAGCAGCAAAGGACACAAAATTCACTGACAATGCTATTCCAGATTTCAATCAATTACCTTTCAAGATAGTATTAGTTCATAATGGCCTTTTAAAATCAAATACCCGCAAAACGTTTGATGATTTTATCTCTCGGGAATTTCCGCAGGGTGGTTTTGAACGCTGGGGAATTTATGAGTTAACAGATTTATTCAGTAACCATTTATTTAGCGAGTATCTGTTGACAGATCAGGAGAGTATTCGTCTTTTTAAAAGAACACTTGTATTATTAGATGCACCTGATTATGACTTTACAGACTTTAAAATTCTTATCAATAGTCAGATTAATAATATAAGTCAAATTAAGGGTAGGGCATTTAAAAAATTCTTTGCTACTTTGAACCTGATTAGTGTTATTATTCTTCACTATAGTAAGGAAAATGACAATCTATATCCCGCAAAGGAATGTGTTACTTTTTTACTTTTAAGAACATGGTCATGGATATTAAAATCAAAGATTGAAGACAAAAATGCTGTATTAAAAGAATATAGAAAGCTTCTTAAAATACATTTTGATATCTATACACTTTATTTTGAAAAAACGCTTAGTACTGCCATTGAGCCTAACGGTCTTTTTGCGGAACATTCTGGGCCATTTGAGGCAATAGGCTATCCAGTTAGAAGTTTCGATTACTTGAACGATCTGATATATTATTTTAAAGCAAGACTTTATTGGCCAAATTTTGATAAAGAACCTAGCGAAATTAAGAAAGCAAAGCTTTATCAAAAGCAAAAAGATGTTTTGAAACAGTTAGTGAGAAATAATGATGGTTGCGCAAGGCCACTGTTAGACAATCATTCTATTGCAATAGTTAATACAATTTTATTCTTTCTGGACAAAAAACATATTGATGATGAAGATCTTACGTTTATTGCCGAATATATTCAGACCGTATTTGATAATGTTTTGATTATAAAACTGACAAGAGATAGGTTTCCTGAACTATATAATAATCTACAAGTATTAACAGAGTATGTTGCTACAAGTCAACGTCCATATAACTACGAAGATAGTTCATCACTTCTTGTAACTATGCTATTCGAGATTTTGGCAGTCCTAAATGCATCAGGACTTTATTCTCACTACAAAACAGAGATAGAAAAACTAGGTAAAAATCTTAATCTGCAAATTGCATATCCTACTAATGGGGTTGATGTTGAACAACTATTATTTGACAAACACATGCACATGGAAATGTATGTTGAAACCAATATCCATTTGCCTGAAAAGTTTAAAGATTTCAAATCTATGGTAAAAGGCAAGCCTGTAAAAATGTATGAGTACAGAACTGATAAAGCAGGTTTTCCATTTTTAAGAACCCTTGCGCATACATATTTTAAAAATGAGCCATTCGCAGAAGAATGGCGAAGTCAGCTATAAATTTTGTTGAAAATATAGAGTTGACAATAATGTATATTCTTTAGCAAACGCCTCAATATTAAAACACCATACAGTTAATAACACAATCCATAAAAGTCTTAAAAACAAAGCAAATACCCCTTTTTAAAATATTTAATGATACAAATTTATAGAATTATATGATTGTTGAAAGCATGAATGACCAAGAGTTTGCAAATGAAGTTGTAAAAGATTATTTCGAAGAAATGCAGGACTACATTAATAGAGCAATGGTAAAAAAAGGACGAATAAAAGTGAGGCACGCAAGCAATTACACTTCTGAACGAAGAAATAAATGGCTTATCATTTACAGTCCAGAGAATGGCGGCCAGTATAGCATGCATATTAAACGTATACAGCCAAAAGACTGGTTTACATGGTATAGCTTGATATTCGCACCTAATCATATTACGTTATTTGGCTTTAATAAACACGTGGCAGAAAGATACTTAGAAAGATACTCAGAAAGATTTAATCAGGAATTAAACCCTAGCGAAGCCTTAATGGAAATGTTTATTAACACACCCGCAATTATCCAAAGTGAGGTTGGCGATTCGTTTTATACACGGGTAAATGGTGGAATTTGTCTTGGTTCAGTTTATGGAAAAAGATTTCAACTAAACAATAAAGGAGTAAAAACTATTGTCGATATCAGGGAAACAAAAACGTTTGTATCTGATGATATGCTTTTTAATAGCCAGAAACTAGTGACTGAAAATAGTATTGCACATGCAATAGAAAAGCTAGGAATAAATTATCTTTCAGATAATGACATGAATGGTTTAATCTGATTTTAGAAGTATCAATAAATACTGAGTTTCTATAATGTCAAGTAATAGCGAATAAAGTTGTAGGTTTAACATATACGCAAGCAATAATCTATATAAAACTTCTGAAACCACCAAATCCAAACACACTACAAGCCAATTAAATACATATTATTATTTGCCTTATAATTAACATTATGTTAAATAGGTTTAAAATGAAACCCTACCATTAATCATCCTTATTGATATTAGATCTGCTGCTTTATGTGGTTATATTTAACAAATGCGTTTGATGTTGTTTACCAAATATCAACCCCTATTTAATGCTTGTAAAATAAAAAAGCGGAACTCAATTGCTTGAATTCCGCTTTAAGGAAATATTGTTTTATGATTTGGTTTTATTCTATGTCGTCAATCTGTTTTTTAATTTCCATAAACTTCTTTTCTTTTTACATGTTTTTGTAAACCTATTTACTCGACTCTAATGTCATAATTTTAAGGTTTTTCTTTTCACGCTTTTGGTCAGCATCACCTTCAGGCATTGCATCTACAATTTGTAAAGCTGTTTCAAAATGCTTTAAAGCACGATCTAAAATAGCGCGCTGTTCTTTTTGTAAATCTGCTACTTTTTTATCATATTCTTGCTGCGTTTTGCCAGTTACAAGGTTTATTTTATTTACAATTACAATGTTTTGGTAGTTATTAAGCAAAGCACCCAAAGCATAATGTCCATCAATATTATCAGGGTCAATTACAACTTTATGTTTGTAATCTGCCTCAGCTAAAGCTGCTTTTTCAAGCATTTCTTGGGTTAATTTCTCTGCAAGTGCTGCTTGGGTTTTAGCCTGGTTTTCTAGTTTAGCTTTAGTAGCAGGTACTTTTTCTGCTTTTGCTTTTCTTCTTAGTTTATCAGCTTCATCATTAGCCTTCATTAATGCATTAAGTTTATCAGCTGCATTTTTATCATAAATATTACCCCTAACGTATACTAATGTGCGGTTATCTGGGTCTTTAGCTAAAGCTTCGTTAACTTTATTTAATAACACATCCGAACGGCCTTGTTTTAAATAAATATTTAACTCGTAGTTTAATAAATCCTTATCATTACTAAACTTCTCACGTCCAACTCCAATAATCTCTAAAGCTTTGGTGGTGTCACCTGCTATTGCATAAGTTTCGGCATTAAAATAATAAATTATTGGATCGTTGTAATCCATATCTATTAGTTTTTGCGAGTATTTTCTAGCTATATCATACTTTCCATCAATATATGCCGAACGGTATAAGGCATTATAAATGTTTTTATCTGTTAAGTTATTTTTCTTTAACTGTCCGTCTTTATCCAAAGCAATATTTGAAGTTACATAATCAAAATACTTAACCGCATTGGGGTAATCTTTATTTTGCAAAAAGGTGTAAGCTGCATTATAAGCATCAAACGATGATTGAATTATGGCTTGGTTTAAGCAATACCACTCGTAACGTTTCTTGGTATCACTCTCTACACAACCTTTAGCTGCTAATACAAATTGCTCAACAGTTGTTGGTGTAACAAGGCTGCTGTATGTTTTATTACGCAAAATAGTATCGTAAATAGCCGTGCGGTAATACCACATCTTTGGGTCGTTTTTGGTATCTTCATGCACCGCAGCTTCGTCAATAGCACTTTTAGCTTCAGGCAGTTCTAAGTTTCGCAGGTAAATAGCTGCACTTTCTACATTTGTTCTTTGTGCACTAACTGCCTGTATCATTCCAGCAGCAGTAATCATTAATATTAACTTCTTCATATTTATGTTAAATTGTCTTTAAAACAGTGGTACAAACTAAAGGTTATTTTTTTAAAGTAAAAATCATACCAAAATAGTTTATATTGACAAGTGCCAAAACGAAACACTTTGGTTGTACATAAAAGTTGGATTACACACATTTATAATGTTTACTAGTGCCTTCAAAAATATGGTAATAAATGTATTTTTGCTATAATTAAGTTATGATAAAAGACCACAAAGGATATTTATATAAAGACCGCGAAATTAGTTGGATGCTTTTTAACGAGCGTGTTTTGCAAGAGGCAGAAAACGAAACAACACCACTTTTAGAACGGTTAAAGTTTTTGGCCATTTTTTCTTCAAATAACGATGAGTTTTTTAGGGTTAGGGTAGCAATTTTATTGCGTAATCAAAAAATTGGCAAGCGCTCTCCTATTCAATTTCCACCAGATATAATTTTATCTGAAATACAACGCATTGCAGTACAACAAAGCGAAAGGTTTAACAGGGCTTACGAACATATCAATGCAAAACTCGAAGAAAATAATATTCATATTTTAGGCTTATCAGAACTAAACGAAACACAAAAAAATACGGTGGTAGAATATGCCAAACGTGAAGTTATGCCCTATTTATTTCCGGTTATTTTAGATGATTTAAAGCATGTGCCACACTTGCGAGATAGAGGTATTTACTTGGCAGTACGCATGAATGATTCTAAAAAAGTGTATAACCCCAAACATGCCATTATAGAAATTCCACAAACACCATTAAATAGGTTTTTTATTTTACCCGAAGAGGGCGATAATAAAAACATTATGTACCTTGATAATGTAATTAGAACTTCGCTACACCGCATATTTAATATTTTTGATTATGATGAGTTTGAAGCCTACACCATTAAACTAACGCGAGATGCAGAGTTTACCATTAATGATGATGAGAGTGATGACTATACCAAACGAAATAATTTACTAGAAAAAATTCAGCGAAGTTTAAAACAACGCTCCATTGGTGTGCCTACCAGGTTTGTGTATGATGCCGAAATGCCTAAACCAATGCTGGAGTTATTGCTTGATAAGTTACAATTGCATAACGTAAGTTTATTGCCTGGTGGTAGGTACCACAATTTTAAAGATTTTATGGCTTTTCCTAAGGTAGGTAAACCCGATGATTACTACCAACCCATTGTACCTATTGCTATTAAAGGTATTGATGACAGTAAAACCGTGTTTGATGCAATTACCAAAAGAGATTATTTTTTAAACCATCCATACCAAAGTTTTGATTACGTAATTAGAATGTTACGCGAATCAGCCATTGACCCAGATGTGTATGCCATAAAAATAACCTTATACCGAGTGGCCAAGCATAGTAATGTGGTAAGTGCGCTAATTAATGCAGTTAAAAATGGCAAAAAAGTAACGGTGCTTATGGAGTTGCAAGCTAGGTTTGATGAAGAGCATAATATTTATTGGGCAAACAAACTGCAAGAAGCTGGTGCACATGTGCATTTTGGTAAGCCAGGACAAAAAGTTCATACCAAGGTTTGCCTTATTTATAGAAACGAATCTGGTAAAAAAGTGATGTATGCACATTTGGCCACAGGTAATTATAATGGTGTAACATCACGAAATTATACCGATCATGGATTGTTAACCAAAAACACACACTACACTGCTGATTTAGACCGTTTGATGGACATGCTTTTTCAGAGCCCAAGGAAGCAAAAGTTTGAGCATTTATTGGTAGCGCCAGATAACATGGCCAAAGGGTTTGAAGACGCTATTGACAACGAAATAAAAAACGCTAAAGCAGGTAAAGTAGCCTACATTATTGCTAAGATGAACAGTTTGCTTGATGAAGGGATTGTTAAAAAACTATACGAAGCCAGTAAAGCTGGAGTAAATATTCAATTAATTGTGAGGGGAATTTGTGCAATTGTGCCGGGTATTCCTGGATTAAGTGAAAACATAAAGGTAACAAGTATTGTAGATCGTTTTTTGGAGCATGCAAGGGTATATATTTTTGCAAATGATGGTAACGAAAAAATCTATTTAGCCAGTGCCGATTGGATGAGTAGAAACCTATTTAATAGAATTGAATGTGGTTTCCCTATTTATGATGATAACATAAGAACTGAACTTAGGGATATTATTAATATTCAGCTTAGCGACAACGTTAAAGCCCGTATTGTTGATAGCGATTTTGACAATAAATTTGTAACCAATGATGGCCCACCTGTAAGAGCCCAATTTGCCATTTACGAGTATTTAAAGCAAAAATATACAGCGTAGGTTTTTTTGAATGTAATTGAGCATTTACTTTTTGATAAAAAAATTAAAAAGCGAAATTAGTGTGTTGTTATTGCATACAAAGGTTAGCATGCAAGAAGATATTTTAAAGCTGCATAAAAATTATTAAGTTGTGTATATTTTTTGTTTTTATTAACTTCGACAAGTAAATGGCTATTAGTTTATTTTTAATGGTAAATAAAACATTAAGTGTTTTAAAATCGAAACAAACAGATTATGCTTACACTACATCCACAATATATTAAAGATGCAAATGGAGAAAAATCTTTGGTTATTCTTTCTGCCAAAGAGTTTGAAATCTTAATGGATGAACTTGAAGATTTGCAAGATGTAAGGCTTTATGACGAAGCTCGAAAAGAAGACAATGGCGAACGTATTTTGTTTTCTGAATACATGAAAAACAGAAAAGAAAAAAATGCTTAATTATACTGTTGTTTTATCTAAAAAAGCAGAAAAGCAATTAGATAAACTTCCTGATAATGTTGCCGAAACTATTCTTGATGCCATTGCTGGATTAGCGAATAACCCACGCCCCACTGGTTACAAAAAAACTAAAAGGCAGAGATGGTTATCGGATTAGAACAGGTAATTACCGTATTATTTAAGCTATTTTCGACACCGAACTTATCGTAGATGTTATTACACTAGGCCATCGAAAAGATATTTATGAGTAAAGCATAAATTCCCAAACAAACCTTTACTACTCCTTAAATTATTGCTTATTCAACAACACATTAATCATTGCACTGGCTTTTACTAAACACTCTTCATATTCATTTTCGGCTACCGAATCGTAGGTTATAGCGCTTCCTACTTCAAAATTTAAATATTGGGTGTTGGCATTGTATTGTAGGCTTCTTATCACCACATTTAAATCAAAATTACCGTTTGGTGCAAAATAGCCAACTGCGCCAGCATATAGGCCTCGCTTGGTGTTTTCGTATTGTTCTATTAATTGCATGGCCATAATTTTAGGCGCACCAGTCATGCTCCCCATCGGAAAGGCTTGTTTAATTATTTCAACATCACTAACCGCTGTTTTAGGCAAAGCACTAACTGTCGAAATCATTTGATGAACTTGTTTAAAACTGTAAATGCCAAATAATTCTTCCACTTTTATAGTACCAGTTTGTGCAGTTTTAGCCAAATCGTTTCTCACCAAATCAACTATCATTAAGTTTTCGGCACGTTCTTTTTCGCTATGTATTAAAAACTGTTTCTGTGCTTCATCCTCCTCGGTATCTGCGCTTCTTGGTGAAGTTCCCTTTATAGGCTGGCTATAAACTTTATCGTTTATTTTGGTTAAAAACCGCTCTGGGCTAGCACATAATAAATAGTTGTTGTTCCATTTAAAAAATGCGCCAAAAGGCACTGGCGATAATTCCTTTAACTTATGGTAAACTTGGTATGTATTAATGTATGCTGCATTGTTATAAAACTCGGTGCAATAATTTAGCTCATACACATCCCCTTCCAAAATATGGTTTTTAACTTGCTCAACATTATTAATGTAAGCTTGCTTATTTACCTTGGCTTGCATAATAACTGGCGTATTTTCAGTTGCCAATAATTGTTGGTTGTTATTTAATAATTTAGCTGCTAATTCCGCTCCTACCAAGCAATTTCCTTGTGCATCAATAACTAAAACTTGTGCAGGTACAAAGGCTATCAACTGTTCAAATCCAATATTGTTTTTATGGTTTGATGATAGGTTTTCGAGTTCGTTTTTTAAATCGTAATGTAATTGGGTAAAAATATATTGGTTGGCATATTTAGCCCTAAACTTTGCCAACTCATCAAAACAAGTGTTATTAATTGCTATAAAGTCTGTAATGCCAAAAGCAGCAGCAAACTCAATTTGATGAAGATTAAATGCGTTTTTGCAAAAATTATTATCAAGCAACATTACCTCTTGGCTACTTTGTGCCATTATTAATGCCTGTAGTTTTATGTGCTTAATTTGGCTTTCGCTATATTTAATCATGCAGGGTAAATATATATTTTGTTGATGCGTGTTAATTTACTTTAGTATAAATACTTACGAGTAGTTTATTTAACCATTTGTTTAGCCCTAATAATGTTTAAATAAAAAGTACTTGCGGCCTTAAAAGTAAAATTGCATTGGTTGCTAATGGTTGATTTTTCGCTACACTTGCACCCTATTATTCGTCCGTTTTCTTTAAACAAACTACAATTTAAACATGCAGCACTTGCGCAAGTTACATAGCCACCATCTTGTTTAGCATAATATGTTCTTGTGCCAATATCATACACCAAATGCATGGCAATTAATTTAGAAAAATTTTTATAGGTTCCTTCGGCAACTAAATAATGGTGTGCTCCTACCGATTCAATTCTTAAGCTGTTAATTATTGTACCATCACCTAAAGTTCGTTTTATGGCCTTTGCTAATATTGCTGTATCGGCAGTAATGCTATAATCTGCATCTGTGGCTTTTCCAATTTCAAACTGTTGGGCTTTTACATTATAAATCAACCCTAAAAAAACTACTAAAACTAAACTTTTAAAACGCATTTTACCAAATTATTTGATACTCTTTTTCTACCTCTGTACTATCGGTATTTATTTTTGAACCCGATTTTTGCCTGAACCAATACCGCTGATTACAGGCGCTAATAAACACTAAAATTAAAGCTGCACAAAATATTTGTAATTTAATTTTACAATTTGTTTTCATGTATTGAAGCTGGCTTGTGTAGTAATGATTAATAGATATGCATGCAAAATAATACAATTAAACTTTAATTAAACACTATTAAAAAACAATGCTAATTTTATATTTGTCTTACTTAAACAATAAATAAGCCCGTTTAACAAAAAAACAAAAATGCAATGGCTAACACTCTACTTAAAAAACTACCTTGTACCATTACTTAACTGGATATAATTTATGCTAAATACTGAAAAATCTAAACTTATCGAAAAATCATTTAAAGCAGTTGGTGCTTGGTTTGAAGACTATACCGCTGTGCATTTAAATGACGAAAACATACTAAATGATCAACTTGATACGCTTGGATATTTAAGAAATCACCCCAAAGAAACCTACCCACAATTATTATATAACGATAAACTTAAAACAGCTTTTGCTTTAACAAAACTTGCTTTTAATGATGAGCAAAGAGTTGGATTAACAGAGCCTGACGGCGATTATGGCTTAATTATTAAAGACCTTAAAAATAATTATGGACACATAAAAATGAACCCAACTACCTTAACCGATGCAATAGATAATGTTATAGGTGCTGGCGATTTAAGGTTTACCGCCTATCCAAAATTTGAAGAACAATACCTTGTAAAAAGTAACAGTCCAGCATTAGCAAGTAGTTTTTTTACACCCAAACGCATTGGTTTATTTGAAACCCTTGGAAACGTAAAATTAATTATAAATAGAAATACATTATTGGCCAGAATTGAAGATACCGATAACCATAGCGACTGGCTTCATTTATTGAATTTAGCTGCTCATTTAGAATAGTTTAAAATTACACTTTTAACCCATTTTTCACACCTTTCTTCGTTTTATTTACACTAATTTAGCGCGGCTTTATAGTTGCAAAATATAGTGTACTCATGGTATAATATGTTTTGCGTTTTATTCAATAATAAATTGCTAAATGATTAACCTAAAAAATATACAAACAGAGGTAGACGCAAGTTACTTATATGCCAAACTTTCGTTACACGAAGAAAATGAACATGTAGCCAATATTTTTGCGCAAATGAGTGAAATTGAGCGTGGCCATGCTCTTGCATTTTTGCACAGTAACAATATGCCTTCTAGCCAATTACCTAATCCTTCTGGCAGGGCTAAAGTATTAAATTTTATAGGAAAAACATTTGGTTACGATTACGTTTTAGGTACTTTATTGGCCACAGAAAGCAGCATTTCAAATGCAGTTTTAAATGCCCGTAAAAAAACAAACACCGCTACTTCCCTATCAGATACTTCGCATGTTACCATTTTACGAAACATTATTAGCAATGATAAAAACATGCCAATAAGTAGTTTAGCAAGGTTTGAAAAACGACACAGAACCGTTGGTGGAAATGCACTAAGGGCTGCTGTAATGGGTGGCAATGATGGGTTGGTTTCAAACTTTAGTTTAGTAATGGGTGTGGCTGGAGCTACAATTGGCCAAAAAGAGGTTTTGCTTACTGGTATAGCTGGATTGTTGGCCGGTGCATTATCAATGGCTTTGGGTGAATGGATTTCTGTTAAAAGCTCGCAAGAGTTATCCGAAAACCAAATGCAATTAGAGTTAGAAGAATTAGAAACCAACCCCGAAGGTGAAGAAAAAGAATTGGCATTAATATATTTATCAAAAGGAATACCCGAAGCACAAGCCAAACAAATGGCTAGCGATATAATAAAAGACAAAGGACTTGCCCACTCCATTTTGGTTAAAGAAGAGTTGGGTATAAATGCCGATGATTTAAAGGGTTCACCAATGGAAGCCGCTGTTACTTCGTTTGTATTATTTGCCTTTGGTGCAATAATTCCTGTAATTCCGTTTTTTGCATTTAGTGGTTATACTGCCATTGGTTTAAGTGCATTATTTAGCACAATAGGATTATTTTTGATTGGCTCGGCCATAACTTTATTTACAGGTAAAAGCGTTTGGCACTCGGGCTTTAGGCAGGTTTTATTTGGTTTGATTGCTGCTGCAATAACCTTTACCATTGGTAAATTAATTGGTGGTTCATTAATATAGGTTTAAACTAACTAATACTATTTAATCTTTATCAATCCCAATAAAACCTATGTTTTTTAATTAACTGATACACATCAGTATTTTACTGTTTAATTTGTTCAATAACATTCTTACTTTTGATGTATGGCACACGATAATCCAAATCCCGAAAATCCTGAAGAGTTTTTAGACATAAAACTAACTGAACCCAAACTAACTGCTGCTGGAATTCCTGCGGTAATATCTTCAGTTAAGCACGTGTTTAGCGAAATGGGCCCAATTAGAGGAACCAAAGCTTTGCTTAAGCTAAACCAAAAGGATGGATATGATTGCCCTGGTTGTGCCTGGCCAGACCCTGATGATGAGCGTTCGCCAATTGCAGAATATTGCGAAAATGGTGCAAAAGCTGTTGCCGAAGAAGCCACCACAAAAACACTTTGGGCTAAGTTTTTTGCCGAAAATAGTGTTGCCGAATTAGCCCAACTTAACGATTACGAAATTGGCAAAAAAGGACGAGTTGCAGAGCCTATGTATTTGGCAAAAAATGCCACACATTACCACCCCATTTCGTGGCAAGATGCATTTAATATTATTGCCGAAAACCTTAATGAACTGCCTTCACCTAACGATGCAATTTTTTACACATCAGGACGCACAAGCAACGAGGCAGCATTTTTATACCAGCTTTTTGTGCGTGAATTTGGCACCAATAATTTACCCGATTGCAGCAATATGTGCCACGAAAGTAGCGGTGTCGCATTAAACGAAAGTGTTGGTATTGGCAAAGGCTCGGTAACTTTAGAAGATTTATACGAAGCAGAAGTAATAATAATTTTAGGACAAAATCCGGGTACCAATCATCCACGTATGCTAAGTGCTTTACAAAAAGCCAAAGCAAATGGATGCAGTATTATTTCCGTAAATCCGCTAAAAGAAACCGGACTTATTGGTTTTAATAATCCACAAAAACTAAATGGTGTTTTAGGCATAAAATCGCAGCTAACTGATATTTATTTACAAGTAAAAATTAATGGTGATTTAGCCCTAATAAAAGCCATAGAAAAAATACTTTGGGTTGATGAACAAAAAGCTCCAGGAAGTATTTTTGATATGGAGTTTATAAAAAATAATACCAGCGGTTATGATGAGTTAATAAAAACTTTTGATGATTATACGCTCGAAGAATTAAGTGAAGCTTGTGGCATTGCAATTGAAGATATTTATAAAACAGCCGAACTTTTTAAACACAAAAAGAAAATTATTGCTTGCTGGGCAATGGGTTTAACCCAACATAAAAATGCGGTTGATACCATTAAAGAAGTGGTAAACTTATTGCTTTTAAAAGGTAGCATAGGTAAACCAGGCGCTGGCACCTGTCCTGTTCGTGGCCACAGCAATGTGCAAGGCGACAGAACAATGGGTATTTACGAAAAACCATCAAAAGCATTTATTGATAAAATAAATACCGTTTTTAATATTAATGCGCCATACCAAGCAGGTTATGATGTGGTAGATGCAATAAAAGCAATGCATGCCCAAAATGGAAAAGTATTTATAGCCATGGGTGGCAATTTTTTATCAGCCACACCCGATACTAAGTATACGGCACAAGCCTTAAATAACTGCAAACTTACCGTTCAAATTAGTACCAAACTTAACCGCAGCCATTTAATAACGGGGCAAGAAGCATTAATACTGCCCACATTTGGCCGAAGTGATAAAGACATAAACACCAATGGTGAAGAACAGTTTATTAGCTGCGAAAACTCTATGGGTGTGGTACAAATGAGCAAAGGAAACCTTAAGCCAGTAAGTAATAAACTACTTAGCGAAAGTGTAATAGTTTGCCAAATGGCAATGGCAACTTTAGGCGCAAAAAGCAACATAAATTGGAACAATTACCAAACACATTACGATAATATTCGTGAAGCTATACAACAAACCATAGCGGGGTTTGATGATTACAACAAAAGAGTGCGCGAACCTGGTGGGTTTTATTTGCCAAACGGTTCTAGAGAAGGAAAGTTTAACACCTTTACTGGCAAGGCAAATTTTAATGTGGCAAAAGTAACTTTTAACCACCTTGCCGCAGACGAGTTAATGATGATGACCATACGTACCCACGACCAGTTTAATACCACCATATATGGACTTGATGATCGTTATCGTGGAATTTACAACGAACGTAGGGTAATATTAATGAACCAAAACGACATTACTAAACTAGGATTTGCACATGGCGATACGGTAGATTTATACAATTACCATGATGGTGTAGAACGTGTAGCACATAAGTTTATGGTTATAGCTTATAATATTCCAGAACAATGTTGTGCCACTTATTTTCCAGAAACCAATGTACTTGTGCCTATAAATTCTGTAGCAGATAAAAGCAATACACCTACAAGTAAATTTGTGGTATTAAAGCTCAAAAAACATTGATGCAGTAAGATAAAGTTTTTAAGATTTGGTTTAGTGTATTGTTGATTGCAATACCGATAAGGTAGTAATCCAACGAACCGTATGTTTTAATTATTAGAAAGCGACATTGAATTAATCTGTTTGATTTGATATGAAGCAAAATACGACAAATTCCGTATTTCCTGTATGCTTGTTTCTTTAAATATTTGTTAAACATTTTAAACTTAATAATTATGAAAAAACAAGTACTTCTTATCGCAACGGTTTTAGGAACCATTTGCACTGCAACATCACAGGTTGCTACAACCAAAACTTTGCCTCCATTTGGAACAAAGTACATCCTTGGACAATCGGCCGCAGGCATTAGCCTTGCAGAGCCTACTCAAGGTGCTAATCAGGTATGGGATTACAGCAGTGCAAGTATTCCTGCTTTGTACACATACACAATTACCAACCCAACAGGTGTTAAACAAGAGTTTCAAGACAGTTGCCCTACTGCTAAATATGTAGAAATTCTTGAAATTCCAAGCGCACCTTCACCAGACGTAAATCCAATGTCGTTTATAACCGATGAAGGTGATTATTTAATTAGGGTAGGTGAAAAGGGTTCTGGATCAGGCTTAAACAAAAAACATGATACTATTTATAAGTTTAACCAAGCATACCAAAGTACCGAAATATATGGCGGTTTTAATATGATTTATGCGGGTTATGGCACTTTAAAACTTAAAACAACTACTTATACAGATGTGGTTTTAATGTTAGCTATAAGTACAACTAATCAAGATTCGGGATATGCATTTTACCAATTCACCCCTCATTTTCATCGTTTAGCTTTAATGGGTTGGGACAATGGAGCCGCTGTTAGACTAACAATTTGGGAACCCACCACCAGCACAGGTGTTAAAGAAGCTTTAGCTTTAAATGCTAAAATATATCCTGTTCCGGCAAACAACTTTTTAACCATTGATTTAAATGAAAAACCAAAATCAGGAACAGTAGTTATTTCTACCATATTGGGTACTAAGGTGCATCAATCAAACATTGAATCAGTATCAAATAATATTGATATACAGTTATTAAACACTGGAATTTATTTTGTAACCATTGCCGTTGATGGTAAAACTTTCACTCAAAAATTTATTAAAAACTAAAGCGTTTTAGTTTGTTAAATAAAAAAGCCGTTGTTTATTGCAACGGCTTTTTTTATTAAGTTATGTTTTGAATATTTAAATATTAATTGAAAGTTTAAGCCGCTTCGAGTGATTGCTGAAAGGCCATTGCGTTGGGGCAATTGTATCGAGAAGTGGTTAAGCTGAGTTAAAAGTGGAATGTTTACTTCCAATTTCCTACTCTCGATGCAAGCGCCAAGCTAAACCAGTCCAAGGCTTAATCGAGCAGGCTGTTAATTTCCAATTGAAAGTTTAAGCCGCTTCGAGTGATTGCTAAAAGGGCCAATGCAGTGGGGCAATTGTATCGAGAAGAAATTCAGCGAAGCTAAAATAAATTCAGAATAATTACAATTGGTAAAACAAACCCAAGGCTTACTCGAGCAGGCTGTTTATTTCCCATGCTGCAGCACGAAACGCAGTTCAGCGCAGCTAATCCTTTATACAACGCGAAGGGATTGTTGCAGCAGCGAGGAACAGGATTACTTTAGTTTTACTTTGAAATTTGTTCCTGGCTAGCGTAAATATAAAAACTACTCAAATCAACTTTTGCAATTTTGAACTTTCCGAATTCGTCCAAAAATCCTACCACTGCCGTATAATAATCATAATCGACCGAGATAACAATTCCCAGATAAAGTTCGTCATTTCTAAGAAAGATTACTTCGGAGTTTATAAGTATTTCGCTTCGTTTTTGTTTAGTTAGCTTTTTTGTATCTACAAGTTGTTTACGTGCGTTCATAAACAATAACCTTTGCATTAAACTATCTTGGCTTGCAACAGTGTAAGTTTCTATTTTTTTGGGAACTGGTATAAAAGTAGTATCGTTTAAATAATAGCCATTGTAAGCAGAGAATGTGGTGTTTGTATCTGGCCAAAAATCAACAATATCGGCTGTAAGAATTGCTTTACGCACATCCCACAAAATATAAAACCCTGTTTTCATTTCTAAAGAAACATTGGCCAAAGCCAGTCCGTTTCTTAGCGGATAACGTTGTTGCAATTCATTTTGTAAAGCTGTAATTTGAGTTTCTTTTGCATTGCCTCCCCAATGAAATACGTACACACATTTGTTGCTTGCTGCAACCTTTCCTACATACCTAAAATTATTACCACTAAGCTGTGCATTGCCTGTGATATTGCCATTGTAAACCGCGCACGATGTCAATAATTGAACACCAAATAAAATAACAATTAACCTAAATTTTGAAAATAATGGAGTTAACATGGTTGATACTTTTTGTTAAACAATAATATGAAAAATCATTAATTAAAAACCATTGTTGACAGATAAAAATTTAAAAGAAGGAAGTAATTAAACTTCCTTCTTTATAGTAGTTTTGAAATCGCAAAAAATCCCCGCTGCTGCGCGAAACACAATTCAGCACAGCTAATCCCTTCACGTGGTTTTACAATATTAACAATCATATTAAAATCTAATATTTACTTGTTCAATCACTATTTTTAATCTCTTTTGGTTGTACAATGCATAATTTCTCGGCATAGGTTTTTCATTAACACAACCAAAATAGTTTTTATTTTAAAACTAAACAAATTAGAAAACTAAAACCACACCAAGTTTTGCTTAGTGGGGTTGGTTATTTTTTTATCTTTTTTTACCGTACATAATTACCAGGCGTTACCTGTAAACCTACTTATAAAGGTTAACCTCTGTCAACTCAAACTCGTTTAACTCCAACAGCTCTTGTTGAATCTTTTCATTCCAAATTTTTTGTTTAGCAGGGTTTTGTCCATGCTCTGTTTCTCTATCGTAACGGTCTTGATAAGCCGATAACTCAGCACCTATTTTATTGTATTGTTCTTGAAGTTTTCTTTGTATGTTAGAAACCTTGGCAAAATTAAGTTTGGTTAAGCGCATCCTTAATTTTCGTGCAAAAATTTCTGTTATATTAAAATGCATTTGTTCGTGATTTAGTGCGTAAAAAGAAGAATCGCGGATAAAAGACTTAGACTTAACTATAATAGCCTCTATCACAAAATAAGGAGTTCCTTCTCGTTCGCGCACAAAAAACACAATACCCGACATTACCTGTCCGCCCAAGGCTTTATTTGCCGAAACCTTACCTTTAAAATCGGCCATGGTAAGCGTGTAATTACTTTGCCAAATAACTGTATCGTTGTTTAGCTTTTTAAGCGATTGTGCAGATAACGATTGCCAAGCAATAAAGCATAAAAATGCTAGGCAGAGTGAGTATATTTTTTTCATGGTACAACTATAATTATTTAATTTGTATATCCGTTAGCTTACCATTAATTTTTTAAAACTGTCAACTAACAAATATAAATGGATAATTCTTTCTAAGGTTTAACCAGAGTGATTGTTGTTCCATTTTAAGAATTAACTAAAAAAATACTAATCAAACTCCTTTTGGGTTGGCACCCAAACCGCCCTTACTTTTTTCTTGATAAAAAAGTAACCAAAAAATCAAGGCTTACGACAATTTTACTACAATCTACTGAGCATGTTTTTTGCCACGCAATCCAAGC
>JAUCCO010000062.1:0-18354 GCA_034676125.1 Bacteroidia bacterium | reverse complement strand
TTTTTAATTCAGTAATTATGGGTTGGCCAAATGGATTATTTGTTGATGGAAATGGAACAGGAAATAAATTCTCAACCGACTCAATGAGCTTTAAAAATAATGTATTAGCAGGAAATTTAAATGCAGTTAACAATAGCTCTTTTGGAGCAGCCACCGTTCGTCAAACAATAGTTGCAAATGGTACAGATACAAGTGCAGTAATAGATGCCATTTACAATAATCCATTTAATTACACCAATCCAGATTTTGGTTTTAAATCAGGCTCGGTAGCAGCAATTGGAGCAGCATTTACAGATAGTAAATTAAACGATTTGTTTTTTACGCAAACTACTTATAAAGGTGCTTTTGGTAACAATAATAATTGGAGCGATTGCTGGTCGAATTTTACACCAGAAGCAGAAGATTATAATGCTGGACCATATACACAAAATGCAGCAGTTGCATCATTTAATGCAGTAGAAAACAACCAAGTTGTAACCTTTACAAATGGCTCAGTTGGTAACAAAATGCGCTTTAGCTGGGATTTTGGTATAACCACTTCTACAAGTGATACATCAACTTTGCAAAACCCAACTTATGCTTATGCAGATAAGGGTGAATATTTAGTTACCTTAAATGTAATGTCACCTTGCGGAGACAGCACAATTACCAAAAATGTAAGCGTAGTTGGTAATGTTGGTTTAAACAAAATTGAACAAATTAATGAAGTAAGTTTATATCCAAACCCAACAAATAGCAATACGACAATCTCTTTTCAATTATCTGAAAATACTGATGTAACCATTCAATTATTTGATATAAGCGGAAGGCAAGTAAAAGAAGTGGCTACACAGCAATTATCTAGTGGTAACAATAATATTACTATATCAACCAACGATTTAAATGCAGGTGTTTATTTTACAAATATCACCTCAAATAAATTCAACAAAACATACCGTTTAGTAGTAATTAAATAACCATTACCGATTTAAAAATAAGTAGCCTTGCAATTTTTTGCGGGGCTATTTTTTTGTTAAAGGTCCTTACATTCCATCATTAATAAATCGCCTTGGGCATGTTCAATTGTTACAATACCATCTTGTGCTGCTCTATTGCTGCTGCTGGTTCTATAGCCTAAAGTTAAGGTGTCGTTTTGTAAATTATAACTTAATCCTTGCGTAGTTACACCATCAACAATACCTACAGGCATTAGCGATAAAACAGTATCTTTTACATACCATTTTTTGTATAATTTTGGTAACTGAAATACTTTCGAGTAATCATCATGTATCACAATATTTATTTGTTTGCGGTACCTAACAATATCGGTAATGTTACTTAAATTATGATCGGCCCTGCGACCAGTTGCCCAAATAATATTTACTGCATCAAACTTACGCGAAATTAAAAATTCAATTCCCTTTTGTAAATCTGTTTTTTCTTGATTTGGAGTATGTATAATTTCTATTTTTTGTTGAAGTTGAATTTGCGTTAACGCTTCATTTTTACTATCAAAATCGCCTAATAGCACATCGATTTTAATACCCAACTCTAACACCCTATTTATTGCGCCATCAAGCACTACCACAAAAGGGCTCCACTCTAATAATTGGCCAAGTAATTCGTTCGAACAACCTTCTCCGTTTGCAATAATTAAGGCAGGCTCTTGTCCTTCGCGTATAATGTGGTGAGACGACATGAAATCTTATTAAATATTTATTTTTAGTAAACTATATTTTATCTAACTACTACATCGGTTATAAGCTCTCTGCCAGCTTCTTTATTTACCAATTCTACTATTTTAAAACGTTGGTAATTTAGCTCTTGTCGTAGTGCTGCCGACTCTATTTGAAGGTTTAATTTTCCATCAAAAAAGTAAATTTTTTTAGTTTCGGCAGCAATCATTTTACCTGCAATTTTTTCCCAATTGTTTATGATGTTTACTTCAGCCAATTTTCCATCTAGTTTTTCGCTCTTTAAAAAATCGCCAATGGCTTCTTTTAAAGTTTGGTCATTATCTTTTTTTCTCATCATAACTTCAATAATAATTAATTTTTATAACTCTGAAATTTTCCCATCATCAACCCCAAAATATTTTACTTGCACTTGCTGCATGGTTTTAAAAACTTCTTGCAATCTAACCAAATGCGTGTCGGTAATAAATATCTGTCCAAACTCATCTTGCGCTATCATTTGTAATAACATGTTTAAACGTTGTTCATCTAGCTTTTCAAAAATATCATCTAATAGCAACAAAGGTTTTACTAAAGTTTTGTTTTTTAAAAAGGCATATTGGGCCAGTTTAAGCGCTATAATAAAAGATTTTTGTTGACCTTGCGAACCAAATTTTTTTAAAGCAAATCCACCAATTCCAAATGCAAGCTCATCCTTGTGTATGCCTTTGGTAGTGCGCTGTGTGGCAATATCTTTAGCCGTTTGATGCAATAATAATTCACCAAAATTATGTGTTAACAAATCGCTTTGGTAATCAATACTAACCTCTTCGGTTGATTGCGCAATGGTTTGATAAAAGGTATTAAACGTTGGCACAAACTCATTTAAAAACACTTGACGTTTTTGGTAAATAGCTTCGCCATGTTTAACTAAAAGTGCATTGTAGGTTTCTAATAAAGCATCATCAATATAACTATGTTCGGCAAACAAGCGCAGTTGTTTATTACGTTGTTCTAAAACTCTATTGTATAGCAGTACATCATTTAAATAGGCTTTATCAACTTGCGAGATTATGCCATCAATAAATTTCCTACGTTCTTCGCTTCCATCATGTAACAATAAAATATCGTTTGGGGTAATAATTACCAAAGGATACTGACCAATGTGTTCACTAAATTTTTTTACTTCGTTGTTGTTTAACTTAAGTACTTTTTTACCTTTTTGATAAAACAAAAAAGCATTTTCGGTTAAAGTATTGCGGTGGTATGATGCATTAATACTAAAATAATTTTGCCCATGTTGCATATGGTTTGTATCAATGGCATTAAAATAACTTTTGGTAAAGGATAAGTAATAAATGGCATCTAGCACATTGGTTTTGCCCGCTCCGTTTTTGCCCACAAAACAATTTACCTGTGCGCAAAACGTAATTTTGGCCGAGGCATAGTTTTTAAAGTGCTGTAGTTGGAGAGAATTTATGGCAATCATGCCGTGCGAATATACTTTTGAAGTACGATTTTTAGTAAAAATTAAATTAATTGGCTTACAATCAGTAGTAATAAATAGACTTGGCACAATGCATAATTTTGTTAGTTTTGCACTTCTTTAAAAGATTATGGCAAAGACAAAATTTACAAAAGAAACTTACCAAGGCTGGTATGAGCAAATGTTGCTTATGCGTAGGTTTGAGGAGAAATCTGCTCAGCTATATGGTCAACAAAAAATAAAGGGCTTTTGCCACTTATATATTGGACAAGAGGCTGTAGTTGCAGGTACCGTTAGCGCTACTAGAAAAGACGACAGACATATAACCGCATACCGCGACCACGCACATGCTATAGCTTTAGGTATGACTTCTCGCGAGGTAATGGCCGAAATGTATGGTAAAGCTACCGGTTGCAGTAAAGGTAAAGGTGGCAGTATGCACATGTTTAGCAAAGAACATAACTTTTTTGGTGGGCATGGTATAGTTGGAGGTCAAATTCCATTAGGTGCAGGTATTGCAATGGCCGATCAATATAGAGGTGGCGACCAAGTTACCATTTGTAGTTTTGGTGATGGTGCTGCTCGTCAGGGTGCATTACACGAAACTTTTAACATGGCTATGCTTTGGAAATTGCCAGTTATATTTATTGTTGAAAACAATGGATATGCAATGGGTACTTCGGTAGAGCGTACTACAAATATTACAGATTTATCTATTATAGGTGCTGGATACGGAATGCCAAGTTTTACAGTTGATGGTATGAAGCCAGAAACTGTGCATGAAGCAATTGCCGAAGCTGCTGAACGTGCTCGTAAAGGTGATGGACCTACATATTTAGAAATTCGCACTTACCGTTACCGCGGACATAGTATGAGCGACCCTGCAAAATACCGTTCGAAGGATGAAGTTGAGGAATACAAAAGGAAAGATCCGCTTGAAGTGGTGAAGTCGACCATGCTTACAAACAAATTTGCTGATGAAAAATGGTTTGAAGAAATGGAAGAAAAAATTGAAGCAATAGTAAACGATTCTGTTGAATTTGCTGAGAATTCTCCTTGGCCAGAAGCAGAAGCATTATGGGAAGATGTTTACGTTCAAACAGATTATCCTTTTATTAGAGAATAATTATTGTATAATTGAACCCAAAGTAATTACTTTGCCCGATTAATTTTTATATGACAAACAAGAAGCACGAAGATTTAGATTTAGATGTAGCCTTAGCTAACACTACTCATAAAGTGGAGGATTTTTACACTAAAAACAAAAAAAATATTAACACCGCACTTATTGTAGTAGTACTAGCAGTAGTTGGATATTTTGGGTTAAAACAATTTTATTTTGAGCCTCGTGAAAAAGAAGCACAAGTAGAAATTTTTAAAGCACAACACATGTTTGAAGTTGATTCTTTTAACATGGCTTTAAAAGGCAATGGACAATTTAAAGGTTTTGCTGATATTGCTAATGATTACAGCGGAACTAAAGCTGGTAACTTAGCTAAATATTATGCAGGTATTTGTATGCTACGTACCAGTGATTTTGCAGGTGCAATTGATATGTTAGAAGGCTTTAGCTCAGATAATGTATTAGTTGGTCCATTAGCTGCTGGTTTGTTAGGTGATGCTTATGTAGAGAATGGTGATATTGAAAAAGGAGCCAAACAATACATGAAAGCTGCCAGAATGAGTAAGAACAAACTTACCGCACCAGTATTCTTTAAAAAGGCTGGTATAGCTTTCGAAGAATTAAAAAACTATAGTGATGCAGTTGATGCTTATACCAATATCAAAAATGATTATACCGACTCTCAAGAAGGTGCAGATATTGATAAGTACCTTGCAAGAGCAAGTTCATTGAAAGCCGGTAATTAATAATTGAGAATATTTTAAAAGGCCGAAACACTTTGTGTTTCGGCCTTTTTTGCGTTATCGGCCATTTTTAATTTTTTTTTAATGCAAATTCAATAATGTAATTTTTTATTTTTACTTGAACTCCATAATACTTAACTATATAAATTTATGAATTATAAATTAAAATTTCTACTGTTTCAATTATTAATTTTGGGCAGTTTTAACATGTTTGCACAGCAAACTACATTAACTACCACAACTACTTTTTTAAATAATAATGGAAGTGGTACAGTTATTTTTAACTTACAAAATACCAACTCTTATCCAATTAAGATAAAACAGATTAATGGAATTGCAAGCACTACTAGTACAGCCGCTGTTCAGCTCTTTTATAATGTTACTCCAATTGCAGGAGTTCAGCCCAGTATATCAGCAACTGATGGATGGATTTTAGCCGCTTCAAATTCAATTACAGGTATTACAAATTCAACAACAACAGTAACACAACCTTTTTTAACAGGACTAAATTTTGAAATACCAGCAAATACTACATACGGCATTGCCGTGTTTGCTACTTCTCAAAGGTATTCTACTATTGCTGCTGGAACCACTACAATATCAAATGGTGGGGTAAATTTAATAACAGGAACAAACATAGGTTATGCTGGAAATACTCCTCCAACTGCCCCCACAATAAGCCCAAGAGGATGGATTGGCGATATTGTTTTTGAACCAGCATTTAAACCGTATAATAATGCTAGTGTATCTGAATTAATAGCACCAATTAACTTTTGTTCAGGAACAAAGGATATTAAAATTAAAGTGAAAAATAAAGGTGGAAACGTAATTAGCTCACTTTTTGTAAACTGGGAATTAGATAATGTGCTGCAAACACCAGTTTATATCTTTACTCCGCTTGATACAATAGGACATCCTACTTTACCAAGTGATACAATAATTACCTTAGGTAGTATTTATTTTGGAAGTAGCGCCCACACCTTAAAGGCATGGACATCTTTACCAAATAATATAATAGATACTGTAAACGCTGATGATACTATTAATGTTACCATGCGAGCTTCACTAAACGGTACTTATACAATTGGTGGTGCAACTCCTGACTATACTAACTTTACAAATGCTATTAGTGATTTAAATAATTTTGGTGTTTGCGGGCCTGTTATTTTTAATGTAGCATCTGGTAGCCCAACTTTTAATGAGGCTTTAGATTTTGGAGATATTTCGGGCACATCAAATATCAATACCATTAAGTTTAATGGCAACGGAAATACCATAACTAGTTTAACCTCTCCCTTAGTTAAGTTTGCAGGTAGTAAGTATATAACCATTGATAGTTTAAATATAATTGGAGCTACAGGTTTTGTTGGTTTTGGTGTACACATAGGTAGCCAATCAAAATATATTACAATTAATAAATGTTCTGTAGATGTTGGCAACACTTCTACACTTAGTTCAACCTCAGGAATAGTTGTCTCTGGTTCTACCACAGCAGCCACTACTGCTGGTAATAATGCCCAATATGTATCATTAACAAACAATACAGTTTTTGGAGGTTATTATGGAATTACTATGACTGGTAATGCTTCTTATTTGGACAATTACAAACAAGTAATAAAAAACAATAAGGTAACATCATTTTATTTATACGGAATTTATTTGGCAAATAGTGATTCGTGCGAGGTTGAAGGTAATGATATTAATAGGTTAAACAGGCCAACTTTTTCTACTTTTTATGGGATATATTCAGCAACTTCCAGAAATTTAAAAATCAAAAATAACATAATCAGAGAAGGTGGCACTGCTTCCTATACAGCTTATCCAATATATTTATCAACCAGTGCAAATAGTATTGGTTACGAAACAGAATTGGTTAATAATTTAATTTATAACATCAATACTACCAGTACTTTTTATGGCATTTATGCATTAGGTACTTTAGATAGATTGAACATTTACCACAATACTATTCAGCACACCTCTTCAGGAGCAGGAACTGTAAGAAATGTATTCTTTTCTGGAGCACCTAATAATGTTACTTTTAAAAATAATATACTAACTATTGATGGTAGTGGAACAGGTACTAAAATTTCTATTTATGTTACTACCACATCAACAAGTTTTGTAAGTAATAATAACATCATCTACAATGCCTCAACTACTGGAACCAATGTTTTGGGTTATTGGACAGCCAATAGAAGCACACTTGCCGATTGGAGCACTGCATCATCTCAAGATTTAAACTCGTATAACTTAGATCCAAATTATTCGAACATTACTTCTGGTAATTTTGTGCCTACAAATAGTGCTGTAGATAATATTGGAGCGCCTGTTGGTGTTTTAACAGATATTGTTGGTGTTAATCGCTCGTTAACTACGCCAGATGCAGGAGCTTTTGAAAGTGCAAAAAAACTAAATAATGCGGGTGTTAAGGAACTTGTTAGTCCTTTATCTTTTTGTTCAGGTAACTATGATGTCAAAGTAAATATAGCAAACAACGGAGGTAATCTTTTAAATTCGGTAACCATTAATTGGGAGCTAGATGCTATTGCGCAATCACCAATTTATTGGACTGGCCAATTAGATTCGGTTGATGGTGTAGGAAAAAAGGATACTATCATAACATTGGGTAATTTTAGTTTTGTTAGCGGTATAAATAGAACACTAAAAGTGTGGACATCAATGCCAAATGCGGTTAACGATACATATCATTTAGATGATACCATTTTTGTAAATTTAAAACCAACTATTTCGGGTGCATATACCATTGGCGCAACTGGAGATTATACAACCTTAACTGCAGCAGCATTAGATATACAGTCTGGCGCATGCGGCCCTTTAGTATTTGAGCTGCAAAGTAATTATAACCCAGCTTTAGAAACATTTCCAATATTAATTAACCCATCTGGTTTAAATCCATTAAACACCATTACCATCAGGCCAGCCTTTGGGGTTACTGCAATTAATATTACTAGTTCAAATAGTGTTGCAACCTTAAATTTAAATGGCGCAAAACATTTAATCATTGATGGTAGAGCCGGTGGAATTGGTACTAAAGTGTTAGAAATATCAAACACTTCTACAACAGGTTCGGCAGTACAATTTATTAATGATGCACAATTTGTAAAACTTACCAATATTACCTTTACCGCTAATAATAGCAATGCAGCAAGTGGTGTTATACTTTTTGGTGCAACCAATGGCACAACTGGTAATAGCAATATAGTAATTGATAGTTGTGTTATTAATGGAAATAGTGCTTCTGTAAATTGTGTGTATTCTAGCGGAAGCGCAGCACCAGCAGATAACAAAGACAACACTATTATAAATTGTAATATTTTTGATTTCTTTTCAAATGTTGCTAGCACAAATACAAGTGGAATAACTTTGGTAGGCGGCAATAGCAATTGGAATATTGGTACATTAAATAATGGAAATAATATTTATCAAACTGCACCCCGAAATTCAACCACTACACCTGCATTAACAAATGCCGTATTTTTTAAAGCTGTTTTTGTAAATGATGCTACGGCTGGTGGAATTAATGTAGTAGGCAATAACGTTGGTGGAAACATAAATAATATTCCAAGTTCTATTTTTAGTATTGGCGACTCTTTAGTGAGCCTAGGCCATAAGCTTTGGTTAATTGACATTTACGCTGCAAGCAATGTTTTGCCATCCCTGGTAAAGTATAATACCATATCTGATGTTGTTTTTTATTCTTCTATCACCAATTCATTTATAGGTATTCATGGTAGAATGTCGGCAGTAAGCATTTTAAATAACACCATTGGTTCAAATATCGGAAATGATAATATTAAAGTATTTCATACTGGTGCAGCAACAAGTGCAAACTATTTAGGTATTAGATATGAGGCAGCTATTGGTTCAATAGAAAACAATATTATTGGCTCTTTTACCGGAGAGGTTAAAAATGCAACAGGAACAATGCAATTATTATGTATTTATTTGGCAGGAGCGCTTACTTCTCCAGTAACTATAGCCAACAATTATGTAGGAAGTACAGTTACCAGCAATAGCGTGCAAAGCACTGCCGCATCAATTGGTGGTGTAAATATTATGGGTATTGTTACAAGTTCTGCAACTGGTGCACCAATTAATATTATTAACAATAACATCAATAACATTTCGTCTTTCTGTTCGGCTGTTTCTGCTACAAATGGTTTAAAGGGTATTTATATAACAGGGCCTTCTTCATTAGGGAACAATATTACAGGAAACACAATTAGCAATTTTTATTCAGTTTCTAATAATCCAGGTAGTAATGAATCTGCTGCTGTTATAGGAATTAGTACCGTTTCAAGTTTGGCAGGTTCTCAAGTAATTAGTGGTAATACCATTAAAAACTTAATATTAGATAATGCCGTAAATATCGTTTCTAGTTTACTTGGCATATACTATGCATCTAGCACCACCAGTACTAATAATAGTATTGATAAAAATAGTATTTCAAATTTAGTTTCATCAGCAAATAATCCCTTGGCAATAGTTAATGGTATATTAATTAGTGCTAGTGGCGGATCGCTTGGTAGTAGTGCAGCAAGGGTTGGTGTTTCAAATAATATGATTTCATTGGGTTATGATACAAATGGAGTTCCATTAAGTGGTGCATTTTCTTTAAATGGAATTTCTAAAACGGGTGCTTCTGCTTCGGTATATTTTAATACAATAAGCATTGCCGGAACAGGTGTAAAATCTGATTTAGTTAACAGCTATGCATATGTTAGTACCACAACTAGTGCAGATACTTTATTGAATAATATTTTTGTAAATACAAGAGCAAATTCTACTACTGGAGGTACGCATTATGCAATTGGTTTGTCAAGTGTAACTGGCACCTTAATAAACTACAATTTGTATTACACCAATAGTTCTCCACTAGGCTTATTTGTTACTGCAAATCAATCAGATTTACTAGCCTGGAAAACGGCTACTTCACAAGATGCAAATTCAGCAAATGCTTATGTAAGCTTTGTATCGGCTACCAACCTACATTTAACAGGCTCAAGCATTGGCGACATGCAACTTAAAGGATTGTATTTGCCAGCTATCACAACTGATATTGATAACCAATTGCGAAATTCAACTTCACCATACATGGGAGCTGACGAAAATTTAAGCAGTCCATTACCAATAAAACTGCTTACATTTAGTGCTGCAATTGTTGATGAAAATGTTCATTTAAATTGGACTACTGCATCAGAAATTAATAGTGCTCATTTTATTGTTGAAGCATCAGCAGATGGTGTTAATTTTAAAGCAGTAGGAAAGGTTTTAGCAAGTGGGAATTCTTCAACTATTACCAAATACAACTTCGTACATAATAATGCGCAAAGGGTAATTGGCAATACTATATTTTACAGATTAGTAGCTGTTGATTTTGATGGGTTGACAGAAAAATCGGAAATGGTTAATGTTAAATTTGGCAATAAGGTTGATCAAAAATTAGCACTTTATCCAAATCCATTTTCAAAAAGCATTTCTGTAAGTTATGTTGCTGCAACTGCTGGTAACGCAACAATTCAAGTAACCGATTTAACAGGTAAAGTATTACTTCAATTAAATAAAGCAATTAAAGTAGGAGCAAACGCTACCGAACTTACCGAGTTAGAAAACCTTAAACAAGGTATTTACATTTTAAAACTGCAATTTGGAGACGAGCAGTTAATTCAAAAAATAATTAAACAATAATAATATTGTCTGAAAGGCCGAAACACTTAGTGTTTCGGCCTTTTTTTGTGTTATCTAAAATCTATGTTTGAGGTATGTTTACAAAACATTATACCGAAAGCACATTTGAAGTCATCCCAATTTTAGCTCGTGCCTCATTGAACTATTTTCATGTAACATTGGCTTTACCATTGTTAAATTATTTTTTAGTTTTGACTAAAAAATAATTACAATTGGTGTTACCTTCGCAAGCATGTCAACCAAACTAAAAAACTTATCGGTTACTAATCTTGAGCCAAACAAATTGTTTAAAAAACTTATAATTGCAATTATTGTAGCCGAGTGGAATCCTGAAATTACAAATGCTTTACTTGAAGGCGCCTATTCGCATTTAATTACGATGGGTGTTAAAGAAAAAAACATTTTGGTGCATTATGTACCGGGTAGTTTTGAGTTGCCTTTAGGTGCGCAATATTTGGCAGCTAAAAAACAAATTGATGCTGTTATCACGCTTGGTTGTGTGGTACAAGGCGAAACTAAACACTTTGATTTTATTTGTGATGCTTGTGCGCATGGTATTACCGATGTGGGTTTAACTTTTAATAAACCAGTTATATTTGGTGTGCTAACCACAAATAACCAACAGCAAGCCATTGATAGGGCAGGAGGAAAGCATGGAAACAAAGGCATAGAAGCTGCCGAAACTGCACTAAAAATGTTGATTTTAAAAGGTCAGGCGGGTTATTAATAACTAACAGAAACTTAACTTTTACCACAGCATTATTAGCTGTATTATTGTAGCATAATTTAGATTTGGTTTGATGCAATTTTTAAAAATTACTGCTTTACTTATATTCATTTCGGTAGCATTTGTAGCCTGTAAAAAGGATTTTGAAGGTGAACCCAATAATTCGGGAGCACCAGAAACTTATATGGTTGTGGATAGTATTTTTCGCAGTGGCGAAACAAGATATACCACAACTATTGTAGCACATTGGTGGGGAAGTGTTAAATCTGGCTTTATTAAAGGCTACGAAGTAAGCACAGACAATATGCTAACTTGGAGTTTTACCAATAAACAAAGTGGTACTTTTTTGCTTAGCCTTCCAGCTGGAAGTGATACCGCAGATATTAGAATATTTGTAAGGGCTATTAATGATAAAGATGTTGCAGATCCAACTCCCGCAAGCACAAGCTATCCTGTTCGTAACTCAGCACCTACTGCAATTTTTGATTACAGCACAGGCATAAAAACTGCTTCATTCCCCGCTTTTAGATACAACTGGAGATTACAAGATATTGATGGAATAAATGATATTAACCAGTTGCAAATTGGATTAAACGATACCACCACAAATGTAATTACATTACCTGCTTCTGTTTTGGCCGCAACTTTTGTAGCCGAACAAATAAACGGAACATTTACGGGCAATTATCTTATTTATACCAATAGCCAAACTTCGCCAAATAGTCAAAAAATTACTGGTGGCTTATTTAATGCTAAAAACACTATTTATATTCGTTGTAAAGATCGTACAGGTGCTATATCAGCCTGGGATACCACAAACTTATACATTCGTAAACCCAAAAATGGACTTTTGTTTATTAATGATTATACCAATAGTAAAAGCATTGTGTCAAACTTTTATACTACGAGGATTGATAGTTTAGGTGCAAATTATGTTAATTATGACATAGTAAATGATCTTCTTGGAGAATTTCCAACAGATGAGTTTACTACCACCAAAACGTTTGAATTTTTTAATAGAATTGTGTGGGTTTCTGAAGATCCAGCGCGTAGTTTAGGAAATGCGCAAAGTGCAACCATTCCATTTTTTGGCAATGGAGGTAAAATGTTTTTAGTACTCGAAATTCCTAATGATGTTATTTTAGATGCACCATTTTTTAGTTTTACTCCAATCGAAAAATTAGTTGATAATCCTGGCCGTTCTTTCAGGATGACATCAGGCGATCAAGTATATCCATACAACAACACTTGGCCCATACTTAAAGCTACCGAAA
Organism: Bacteroidia bacterium; assembly: GCA_034676125.1. Classification (GTDB taxonomy): domain Bacteria; phylum Bacteroidota; class Bacteroidia; order UKL13-3; family UKL13-3; genus UBA6183. The sequence goes on along the minus strand of JAUCCO010000062.1, from coordinate 5,637 downwards.
TTGTTACTTATCCTCGTCCGTTTTATACCTACACCTCTTCATCGGGTTTATATAAATACGATAGTTTAGCACGGGCTGATTTGCGTTCGTTTGGAAGTGGCGGAGCGCCAAGCTGGAGTGGTTCAAGTAATATTATGGCTAAACGCATTAACACACAGTTTAATAAAGCAGATATTGTAACCTTAACGGTTCCTTTGCATTTGATGAATGGCAATAATAATATCGACTCGTTTTTTAGGAAAGTAGTGCTATCTGAACTTGAATTTTAATAATAATTTGGTTTGAAAAACATTGTAATTTTTGCTTCGGGTAGTGGTACAAATGCCCAAAATATTTGTGAACAATTTGCACATCATCCAACCATAAAAGTTGCTGCATTGTTTTGTAATAATCCCAATGCAAAAGTTATTGAGCGGATGAAACCTTTGGGTATACCAGTGCAAGTGTTTAATAAAACCACTTTTAATGATAGCGAATTATTTAACAAATTGTTACTGCCTTATCAACCCGATTTAATTGTATTGGCTGGATTTTTATGGTTAATGCCAACTTATTTAGTTAAACAGTTTCCTAATAAAATAATTAACATTCATCCCGCATTATTACCAAAACATGGCGGTAAAGGCATGTATGGCCAACATGTACACGAAGCAGTGTTGGCACAAAAAGATACAGAGCATGGCATTACCATACATTTTGTAAACGAAAAGTATGATGAAGGTGCACCAATTTTTCAAGCAAAGTTTGATGTAAAACCAAGTTACCAATTGGCGGATATTCAACAACAAATTGCCGCACTCGAAATGCATTATTTCCCCGATGCGATAAAGCGTGTTTTAGGCGAATAAGCCATTTTATTTAATTTATTTCTCAATTTTAGTATGCAAGTAAACTAGCCTCAATTAGCTATATTCGCACCTTTATGCGAAAAAAGAAATTTATACCTTATGTTATCGAGAATTTAGAGATAACTGCTGCTGGAAGCGAAGGTAAGTGTATAGCCAGACACGAAGATAAAGTTATAATGGTAGATCATGCAGTGCCTGGTGATGTGCTAAATGTTAGGGTTTATAAAGTTAAAAAGTCGTTCAACTTTGCCACTATCGAAAAAGTTATTAAACCTGGAATTGATAGGGTTGATACTTTTTGCGAACACGTAGATATTTGTGGTGGATGTAAAACCCAACAAATAAGTTACCCCGCACAATTGCGTTTTAAACAACAACAAGTGCACGATGCATTTGAGCGTATTGGTAAATTTCCTTTTGCAGAATTAACTCCAATTATTGGTAGTGAAAATATTACCTATTACCGCAACAAATGTGAGTTTAATTTTATTGATAGAAGGTGGGTTACCTCTGCCGATGAATTTGATACTTTAACACCCGACCAACTTAAAGGTTTGGGTTACCATATACCTGGCAGGTTTGATAAGATTTTTGATGTAAACCATTGCTATTTGCAGCATCCCGTAGCAAACGATATACGTAATGGTGTACGCGATTTTGCAATAAAAAATGGATACGATTTTTTTAATCCATATAACCAAGAAGGCTTTTTACGCAACATTATTTTGCGCAACACAAAAGCGGGTAATTGGATGGTTATTTTGTGTTTTAAGAAAGATGATGAAGAAAAACGCAATGCTATTTTAAATTACATAAAAAGTGAGTTTCCTGTTGTTACCTCTTTAATCTACATCATCAACCCAAAAATGAATGATACCATTTATGATCTGGATGTAAATGTTTACAGTGGTGAAGATCATTTGATAGAAATGCTGGAAGATTTAAAGTTTAAAATTGGTCCTAAATCATTTTTTCAAACCAATACTTTGCAAACAGAAGCATTGTATGGTAAAACGCGTGAATTAGCAGGTTTAACTGGTGCCGAAAATGTGTATGATTTATATACAGGTGTGGGTTCTATTGCATTATTTATAGCAAAATTTGCGAAGCAAGTTGTTGGTATCGAAAATGTGGAAGCGGCAATTGAAGATGCAAAAATTAATGCAGCTTTAAATAATATTACCAATGCACATTTTTATGCGGGCGATATGAAAGATGTTTTAAATGATGAACTTATTGCAAAACATGGTAAGCCAGATGTGATTATTACCGATCCACCACGTGCCGGAATGCATCCTGATGTTATTGCAAAATTAATTGAAGTTGCAGCTCCTAAAATTGTGTATGTAAGTTGTAACCCTGCCACGCAAGCCCGTGATATTGCTATGTTGCAAGACTTATATGAAGTAACACACGTGCAGCCAGTAGACATGTTTCCGCATACGCACCACGTAGAGAATATTGCTTTATTAGAGCTTAAAAAATAAACGCAAAATGGATAAAGAATTAAGTGTAAACCTAGAGTTATTAAAAGATGATTTATCTTTTTACAACGATATATTAAAAGAAGTTTCGGCAGATATTTTGGCTGATGAGTTTAGCAAATATCCAATTTTTATTGCGCATCAAGAGCCGATAAAAATTGGTGATATGATTATTGATGCCACTGAATATTCGCGTTCGTTTAATATTAGTGCTACCGTGCTTGAAGACTTACTTGCAAAAAATATTGTTACACCCGAGCGTGAAGAAAGTTTTAAAGCAGCCTTTAAAGATGCAAGTAAATTTATGTGCGTATTATTGGTTACCGATAAAGGGGCTAGTTTTGTTTTTGTACCATTTAATATTAAAAGTAAATAGTTAATGCATCAACCCAAAGTAGCCGTTGTTATTATTCATTGGAATCGTAAAAATTTACTTGAGCAGTTTTTGCCTTTTCTGGTAAAATCTACCTATCCAAATTTACAAATTGTAGTAGCTGATAATAATTCTGATGATGACTCGGTGGCTTTTGTACAACAAAATTACCCATCAATTAGCATTGTTAAAAATGATGATAATTATGGTTATGCAGGAGGCTACAACCATGCGCTAAAACATGTAGATGCAGAATATTTTGTGCTGTTAAATAATGATATTGAAGTAACGCCAAATTGGATTGAACCCATTATTGAAGTAATGGAAGCCGACAAATCTATTGCTGCTGCACAACCCAAAATGTTGGATTATAACAACCGCCATAAATTTGAATATGCAGGTGCAGCAGGTGGTTATTTAGATGTGTTTGGTTATGCATTTTGCAGGGGCCGAATTTTTGAAGTATTAGAAGCAGATAAACAACAATACAATGATACCCACTCGGCATTTTGGGCTACAGGTGCTTGCATGTTTGTGCGAGCTGAAGTATTTAAAAACCTACATGGATTTGATGAACACTTTTTTGCTCACATGGAAGAGATTGATTTATGTTGGCGCATGCAGTTAGCCGGCTATCAATTGGTAACGGTTCCACAATCGGTGGTGTATCATGTGGGAGGTGGAACTTTAAGTAAACAAAGCTCTCAAAAAACCTATTTAAACTTTAGGAATAGTTTAATTATGCTTACTAAAAATTTGCCAATAAGCACCTTAATTTGGTTAATCCCAGTGCGCTCCACACTCGATTTATTCAGTTCTATATTTTTTCTGCTTAGTGGATTTCCAAAATACAGTGCTGCTATTCACAGGGCACACTCCAGTTACTTTTTTAAGTTTGGCAAGTGGTGGAAATTGCGCAAAACCAATAAAGTTTACAAACCCTTTAGCCAACTACATGGCATATACCAAGGCAGCATTGTAGCCGATCATTTTATAAAAAAGATAAAAAACTTTAGCGAGTTAAATCCTAAAAAGTTTAATGCTTAACCATCAGAGCTCATTTAAATCAAAAGCATAGGTATAGCTAATAATACTTTTATCTTTATGGTTTGTTTTCCATGCCTCTTCTAAATGGCTCATTTCTATAATATCGGTTGTACTTGTTGATTTAAAAACAGAAGCAATTTTTTGCATAACAGTTAGTTCTTCTTCAGAGAAAAGTTGCGCATTAAATGGTCTGTTTTTTCTAACTTTAAATTGTTCGCCAGTATAACCTTGCTCAAATTGTGTGTATGTAATATCAATTACATTGTTGTTTGCTAAAAACTCAAAAATACTTTGAAAATTAATTGGTACAGGTCCCATATCAATGGCCTTATATCTTACGCCACTAATTGAATAACAGCTTTGTTTAAACATTAAAAAATCAGCATAAAATAGCAGCTTATTCATTTTAGTTTTGTATGGCTGAGTTTTTTCTGAAAAATACACCACCATTTCTGTAAATTTTTCTAGGTTGGGGTTTCTGTATCCCGAGTAAATATCTGCCAAATGGTTGCCAAGTAAATATTCGTTTAAGTTAAAGTTAGTGCCATTTCTTTGTTGTGCTTCAATAATTAATTGGGCAGTATTGATGTACTTTGTTTTGGTATTATCATCCAATAAATCGCACAACATTACCATATCAATAAATTTCTTAGGGTCGTTAATCATTTGTATTAGCCTAGCATTAGAAACACTGGGCATTTCACCTGCTTCGTATTGGCGGTAACTATTCACCCCAAACCCTAAAATAACCGACATTTTTGATGCAGGTATTTGATACTTTTCTCGAGTTTTAATAATCTCATCTTGAAATGGAATATTAAACTTATCGCGGTATTGGTTATATACTTGGTTTGTATTTACCTCATCTAATAATGTTGTGGTAAATTGTTCGCCACTATCTTCGCATTTATAAAAATGAAATATAATTTCAAACATTTCCTTTCTAAATTCCATCGACCTTTTTTCTTTGGTCAAAATCATTTCTTTACCAGTAATTGGGCTTTTCATATTGGGTTATTTTAAAGGATAATTCATTTTGTATTGGGCCAGATGAAATGAAATACAGATTACACTGCTGCCCATCGCACCCATTGTTATTTTAATATACACTTCGCGTTTTTTAATGGTTTTTCCAAACACCCACATATCTGCTCCTCCATAAAGATTTTCTTTAATTGGGCCTTCGCTGTAGTCTATGGTTTCAAGTGTTTCTAAGGTGTTTTTTCTATCAGTTGGGCGAAGTTCTAAATCAATTAATGCTTGAGTATTTTTGCCTCTATCATCACGAAAAAGCACATCCCAAAATTTCATTTTTTCTTTAAAGTCTTTTAAAAATGATGCTATTTCTGCTTCTGTTTTCATAGTTTTTGGGCCAAACAAAAGTAACATAGTTTTTTATGATTTGCAACTATAAAGTGTAATTAATTATGTTTTTCAGCAATTTGGCAACTATATCGTGCCTTTTCGAAAATGCGTTTCTGTATTTCTAGTGTAGATTATACTAGTTTTTTTAAAGCCAGTAAATCAATAAAAGTATAAATAACTACAACTGTATTTATGTAAAGTTAATTTTTCAATCTATTTAATAATTCAAGCAGAAGTCAATAGCTAAATAGCACTTAAACTTGCTTACCGTTAGCATATCAACCCATAATAATTAACAAAAAAAATCCCTTAAACGGTTATGGTATTTAAGGGGTAAATTTTGTGGCCCACCTGGTCCCGAAGCTTCGGGACGAAGTGTCGGGACGAACTAGGGACCTACTGATTATGAATTAGTTGCTCTAACCGTCCAGAAGCTTCGGGAGAGCTAGAGGCCATTGGATTGCTCCCTCCATTTTACAAAACGGCAAAACTATTTACAACAACAAATTTGAAAGGCTAG
>JAUCCO010000061.1:0-18637 GCA_034676125.1 Bacteroidia bacterium | reverse complement strand
AATATTTAGTTACACAATTTACATACAATAAAGCAAACGACACTTACACTTGCCCTCAAGGCAACACCCTAACCACAACAGGCACTTGGCATAAAAAAACAAGCAGCAATAGTTACAATTTTAAGAAGTACCGCACCCCAAAATGTAAAGAATGCCCAGTAAAACATTTGTGTACAGGAAGGGAAAAAGGCGGCAGAGAAATAGACCGCAGTGAGTTTGCAGAAGCAGTAGAAGAAAACAGCCAACGCTACAAAAATAACCCTGCGCTTTATCGCCAACGCCAAGAGTGGAATGAGCATATTTTTGGCACCATAAAACGCAAATGGGGTTATAACCACACCAACCTAAAAGGGCTAAAAAAAGTTAACGGAGAGTTTGCATTAATCATGACGGTTTATAACATAAAACGCTGCATGAATATTTTGGGAATGGATGATTTGATTGCAAAAATTAATAACTGGCAACCCAACTACAAAGGAATTTGTAGTGCTATTTTAAAATCGAGCTATTTTAAGCAGTTATACGCTTCAATATTTTTGCAACAAAAAGTTGCAGCCTAAAAAACACCTATCTTAAAACGTAACCAAATGGCTTGATATAAAATTTTAAAAGCCGTTTTTCAATTCAATAAAATCAAAAAGTGAATTTTTTCACAACCTGACGGTTTCGGGCTTTGCGATGGGCGGGATTTTTACCACTGAACTTTATACGGAGCACAAAACTTTGATTAACCACAAATGTGTCTGCGGAGCACGAAACCCCGCCTATTGCAAATGTGCTGTTAGCGGTTCGTGCTTTTGTCTGTCCGAAGCCGTCAAGCCCGAAGTCCGCACCAAAGCTTGTTAGGAGTGTTCTCGTCATTTCTTTTCTTCGTCAAATGCTTTAGGATTAATTGCAATAATTTTCTTTTCATACTCTTTCATTTTGTCAAGGTTACCCATCGCCATTTCAATATTAAGTTTTATAAAAAGAAAGTCAATGTCCTTACTGTCCTTTAGAAGATACTTGTCTGCAATACTACCTGCTTGAGTGAATTGTCCGATTTGTAGAAAATCATTTGCTAAGTGTAATTGGTTCTCCCTTGTTTCTCCTTCTTTGGAAATTTTTTCTTTTAAGAATTGTATTTCTCCGTAAGTGTTTTCTTTTAGTCCTCTGATTTTATACAGTGCAAGGGAGATTTGAATAACCCAGTCGCTGTTGTCTGAACGCTCCATCATAAGTTGTTGCTCTGCTTTCATGTTTGTAGTGTCGCCTATTATATTGTAGAGATAAGCAAGAGCAATATGCGGTGCTACTTTAGTTTTAGTGTCAGGATAATTGCTAATAGTTTTTACCAAAGCTTTTAGTTCGTTTGTCGCTGGTGGATAATTGGTTTTAACGATTGCTGCAACATCATTGTCAGGAATTCCAGTGGCTTTTAATAAAATTGTTTCTGCCTCGTCTATATGTTGAAACAATGAATAAACTGAGGAATGATAAACGGCTAAACCCATGTAAACTTTATTGCCCTCTGATTTATCTTTAACTGTTCCGATTGCCTTTTCAATGTTACTCAATGCAGATTTGTAGTCCTTTTGGTTTAGAGAATATTCCATTTTCTCAATGTAAGAATCAAAGTCATCTGTTCCATCAATCAATTGTCCGTCTTTATATTTTTTTTTGGTTGTTATTTTTCCGTTCTCATCCCACCAAGTCCATTCCCCGTCTTTCACTCCATTTTTAAAAGCCCCAATCATCTTCTGTTTGCCGTTCTCATACCAATCTTTCCAAGTTCCATCATTAGTTTCTCCTCTTAAAATTCCTTCTTGCTTTTTCTGTCCGTTTTCATAATACCATTCCCATTTGCCGTCAGAAATTCCGTTATGGTAGATTCCCTTTTTATTAAGGTTGCCGTTTTCAAACCACCAGATATATTCACCTTCTTCTTTACCATTTTCAAAACCTCCTTGCCTAATTTTTTTTCCATTTTCATACCAAGCTGTCCAAACACCCACCTTCTGTCCGTTTACAAATTGCCCTTCTACTTGTTTGCCTCCACTTGCATACCACGATTCTATTTTTCCGTTTACTTTTCCGTCTTTGTATTCAGTTGAACTTTGTTTTTTACCGTTGTCGTTATATGCTATTGCCTGTCCAGTGAATGGTTTTGTCTTACCTTCTTCATAAGAGAGTCCATTCTTTTCTTCTAATTTTTTTGCGTCTATCTGTTGTCCAAATACTATGAAAGGAAAAAGAAAACAGAGTAGTAAGAATTGATATTTCATTTAGTAAATTATTTTTGTTTGTCGTTTGTATTGTCAAAGTTAATTTCTTGTAGTCAGTTTAAAGGTTGCACTGTCGTAATAGCATGACCGCTAACTTGTTTATATGCGCTACTTTGTAGCGTGTATCTGCCCAATTTGGGTAGATACGCGCTATTGGGTGCGGCTTACTAAAATGCAATTTATTCGTTTTTATTTATAAATCATCAAGCCCGTTTTTTATTTTTTTGTAAGCATTATATACCTAAGCGGGTTTGTGCAATCAGTAGGCCTCCGTGAACGAGATTGCCCCATAAAAACCACTAAAACAAAAAGGCCATCCTTTTTGGGGACAGCCTTTTTATATAAATTCTATATAAAACTATTTGGCAATTGCCGTAGCTAATTCTTCGCTTTCGGGTTTTACTGATGATGGGAAATACGCTTGTAAGTTTCCTTGCTCATCAATCAAAAACTTATTAAAGTTCCATTTTACTTGGTAATCGCCAACGTTGTTATTGCTTTTTTGACAAAGCCATTGGTAAACCGGATGTTGCTTATCCCCTTTTACATCAATTTTTTCGGTTAATGGAAAAGTAACACCAAAGTTTTTCTTACAAAATGCACCAATCTCTTCGCTACCTCCGGGCTCTTGTCCACCAAATTGGTTACAAGGAAAACCTATTATTACAAGCTTATCCTTATACTGCTCGCTTAGTTTTTGTAAGCCTTCGTATTGTTTGGTATAACCACACTCTGATGCGGTATTAACACACAAAATTTTCTTGCCCTTAAAGTCGGCAAGCCTCATTGGTTTGCCATCAAGCGAGTTGATACTTAAATCGTAAAATGATTTACCCATAGGTGTAAATGTTACTTGTTTGCTGCCAAAAATAAAGCTGTAAGCTAACATGCCCAAAGCGGTAATTGACGACAGAATTAATATTTTTTTTCTCATGTTCATAATTCTAAAATTGCTTGTTTTACATCTTCCATTTGCCATTGTGGGGTTGATGTGGCTCCACAAATACCAATGGTATCATGCTCGTTAAACCAACCTTTATCTAACTCTTCTTTACTGCTAATAAAATACGTGTTTGGATTTTCTTCCTTACACACATCATGCAAAACCTTGCCATTTGATGATTTTTTACCAGCCACAAAAACTACTTTATCAAATCGTTTGGCAAACAAACGCAAGCCACCATCTCGGTTACTTACCTGCCTACAAAGCGTATCGTTAAAGTCTACTTCAATACCTTTACTCTCTAATAACCCTTTTAAGGCATAAAGGTTTTTAGTGCTTTTTGTAGTTTGGCTATAAAGCTGAACTTTTTTAGGTAATTGATGATTGTCTAACTCTTCAAATTTTTCAATAACAATGGCTTTTCCGTTGGTTTGACCTTTAAGTCCATCCACTTCAGCATGGCCATGTTTCCCATAAATAATAACTTGTGCTTCATCATTTGATGCTTCGCGCACACGGTTTTGAAGTTTTAAAACCACAGGACAACTCGCATCAATCAACTCAATATTATTATCTAAAGCTAGTTTATAGGTTTCAGGAGGTTCGCCATGCGCCCTAATTAATACGCGCTCGTTTTTTAGTGTTTTAAAGGTTTCTTTATTGATGATTTTAAGTCCCTTTTTTTGCAGTCGTTCTACTTCCTCATCGTTGTGAACAATATCACCAAGACAATATAAATTGCCTGTTTCATCTAGTATTTCTTCGGCCATGTGGATGGCATAAACCACACCAAAACAAAAGCCCGAATTGTTATCTATTTCTACATTTACATTCATAGCGGTTACAAAATTAACCATTTAAACCACATAATTGTTTGCGAAGTGTAAAACGTTTTTGGCTAATAAGTGTTAAGATGATATGTTGAACACCACCGAAGAAAAAGAATTTGAAAGTTATAGCGGACCTGCATCATTATCTCCTATACCACTTAGTGTTGGGTCGGTTCCTATAAAGGCCGAAGACAAAGGTAAAATAAGGGCAAATGCAGTAGAAGCCATGCATCATTTTGCCCAACAAGAAATGGATATGTTACGCAAACAGGCAGATTTAATTATGCAGCAGGTGCGTGAAATAGAAGATCGTTTAAAAATTTCTGAACAAATTTATCAATCAGAAATGCGCTTTACGCCCATCGTTAACCAGGTTTATCACCTATACGAAAAAGAAGATTTTTTTACCATATCGTTAATTGCTCCTAATGAATGGGGCCGAAGCAAAAAACTAAAACACGTTGCCACGGTAAGGCTTTTAGGCGACCACAGTTGGCAGGTGCTTAATTCTAATAAAGATAAGTAATACCAATTGTAATTATTTTTTAGTACAAACTAAAAAATAATTTTACAATGGTAATGCCGATGCTACATGAAAATAGTGCAATGAGGCCCGAGCTGAAGTTGGACTATATTGAATGTGCTTTCGGTATAACCTACTAAAATTGAACGCAGAAGCGCGGATGGCGCAGAGAATATAGAAGCACGCAACGAGTTTTTGTGCGGGCTTCGCGGTTAATTTTAAAATATAGAAGGCATTAATAAGCCATCACCTGATAATAAACAGCTAACCCCAAAAGGGCAAAAAACATCACTTCTTTTAAGATAAATCGTTTGTCGCTTATAAAAAAGTAAGCCACAACAATGCTTAGCGGCACACTTAAATAGGCAATGGCATATATGTAATTTATGTTTTCGAAAAACAAACCGGCCACCCCAAAAAACAACATCAAATAAATACTCTGAATAATTCTTCGCGTTTTTACTTTGTTGCGAAAAAAGTTTTGTTGAAGTGCAAAAACAGCATTTACCGCTATGGGTAAAACAATAAACCAAGGCAACAAACGCACCCAATTTGTTTCAATGGTTTTTAGCTGCTTTTGCTCAAAACTTTGTACTACATAAAGCAATAATTCATCAAACCTATCCGACACGTAAAAGTAAATACCCGTAAAGTATAACGGAATACAAATACCAATAATGGAGATTACTAAAAACCGTAGGTTAAATGAAGTAAAAACCACCACACTTATTAAAATAAAAGGCAAAAACAACAATAAGTCGTAGTTAAATAAAATGCCTACACCAAGGTATAAACCTGCATCAAGCACCACCAATAATGGGTTTTGAGACTCGTATAAATAACACAAACGCTGAAACAAAAACAACAAAAAGGTGTTTGAAATTAGCTGTGGTGTAAGTTCCATTTGCTGAGCAAAAAGGCTGTTAAATAGTATAAAAAACAGCGCTGGCATAAACGAGTCTTTGTATAAAATGCCTTGAGATGTAACAATGTAATTTATAAAAATGGCTTGTAAAAAAACCAATACCGTGCTTATAATTAAACTGATAAAATAAGCATTGGGCAATGATGCGAGGAAGCCAAAAGTTAATCGCGCAAATGGTGCGTTTTGAATAAACTCATATTGCGGAGCCGCCAAATAAACAGGCAATCGCAACAACATTGTTAAGATAAACAATGCAATGCCTGCTACTAAGGTATTTTGTCGGAATAGGTTTAACACACTTTAAAATTTGCTTGCAAAATATACCAAATGTAAATATTATCTATAGGTATTTAGTTTTAGCCAAAATGTTGGCTTAAAATGTTACCCTCATCAAACAAAACCTTCTATCTTTTGATGTGGGAATAATTGCAGATTTTGCAGAAACTTGTCGAGACTCTGGCGGCATAATGGTAACAAAATAACTCATTGATTTTATCAAAACTTTATAATCTAACTCGCCCTTATCACTAATGGTAGCAAGCATTACATCGCCTTCGTTGGTCACATCTTGATTATATACAATGCCAATTTTATCATTGCTAAGCATTACCACAAACGAAGAATAATAACCACCATCATTTAAGCTTGATTGTGTTTTTTTTACAAAATTATTAAATCTGGTAGTTCCATCTCCGTTTTTTGCCATAATTACTACCTCGTCATAATTATAAACTGTTTTATAGCTTGTTTGCGGAAAACCGTTTAAATTATAGGTAAATGTTTGTTTCGATTCGTAGTATTTTTCGGCAATAATGGTGCAGCCTCCATCGCTATTGGCTATTAACTTTCTTACATACAAATCAGTTATAATTGGCTTGCGTTCGTTTTGCATAATACCAGCAATTTTGCTGCTAAAACCAAGGTCAATTGTCTCAAACTTTTTTACTTGAATTTCGGTGCTTTTAATATCTAGCTTAAAAAATACAGAGCCCAGGGCTTTATTATCAGCCTTATCGCTATAAAAGCCTGCAATATTAACCACCTTAGCATAGTTGTTTACAGCAATAGCCAAGTCGTTTACAATAACCGAATCCTTACCAATGGCATACTCCAGCATATTATCTTTAGCAGCAAAATAGCCATACAAAAAATAGTTTCTTGGCCTGTAATCACGAGGTTTTCTGCCTTCTTTAGGAAAATCAAGCAAGGCAAAAATATTACCATCATTATCGCACTCCATGTTGCTAATAAATACATCTTCAGCCCCATAATCAAGTCCAAACTTGCGGTTAAATCGCTGACTTAATGTTCCATCAAAACCATACAAATTTATTACACTTTTGCCCTTGTCTTTTCCTTTGGTAATAAACACCATCGAAAAACTTTTTTTATCAACCGAATGCCTGATTAAAATGCGTCTTTCGTTGTTTAATTCGCCATCAATTTCAAGCAAAACCTTTGTGCTTACTACGTTTAGGCTATTATCCAATAGTTGTAATTGCATTTCGGTATTTCCATTTGCATTTTTATACGTGCTAAACTGTAAAATACCGGTTTCGGTAATTATGGCTCTTTCTACCCACGAGTTTTCGGGTTGCGGTAAGTCTTTAGTGATCTCAACAACTAGGTTGCTCTTGTATTTTTCAATCACAATTTCGCGTCTAAATTCGCTTGTTCTGGCTCGCGCAATAAATACCCCTGAGCTGTTTTCGCCCAACACTTGGGTATAATAAACTTTACTCTTGGTTTTTTGTTGATTGCCCCATTCTACAACCTGTGCTTGGGCAAAAGGAGTAATTAAAAATAAGTAACAAAAAAATAGCCAGGGGTTTTTCATGCAAGTGCAATTTAATAAACCGTGTGTAATTATTTAGGTTAATTCTTCAACCAGTATTCTGGATTTTGTTTTTCTTGAACTTTCCATAGCTCAAAATGCACTTCTGTTACGTCATCATCATTGGTTAATACGGTTCCGATGGTTTCACGCGTATCAACTTCTTGACCTTCTTTAACATTAATAGAGGCAAGCTTTGCATAGGCTGTATAATATTTTCCGTGGCTAATAAGCACAATTTTTCCCATACCAGGAATAGAGAAAATTGACTTTACAGTACCTTTAAAAACTGCCCTAACTGGCGAGTTTGGTGAAGTTTGAATATCAACCCCATTATTATTAACCATTACGCCTTTTAAAGTGGGATGCGCATGTGTACCAAATTTTTCAGTTAAAGTACCGCGCTCAACTGGCCAAGGCAGGTTGTTTTTGTTGCTCTCAAAATCGCTTGAAAGTTTTTGTGCTTCGGGAGTTAAATATAGTTCGCCTGATGCTGTTTTTGGCTTAGCCGCTTCTGTGGTTTTTGGTGCTGGAGTTCCTGCCTTTTTGCGCGCAGCGGCTTCTGCTGCGGCCTTGCGCTTGCGTGCCTCTTCTTCCTTTTTGCGAGCAGCGGCAATTTCTTTCTGAATTAAATCAGCAATTGCGTTGTTTAATTTGCTTGCAGCTCGCTCGTTTTCTGCTAATGTTCTGCGCAGTTCTTTTTCGCGTACTTGTAATTTTACCAATACGGTACTTTCTTCTTTTTTATCTACTTCAAGTTCTTTCTTTTCGGCTTCTTTTAATACCATCAAACCCTCTTTATCTCGCTTGGCGGCAATAAGTTGGTTTAACTCTACAATAATTTGTTGTTGGGTATGTTGTATTAGTTCGGCCTGATGTCTTCGGTAATCACCTAATTGATTGATGTATTGAATGCGTTTGATAGCTTGATTAAAGCTTTGGGCAGCAAAAATAAACATTACCTTGTCGTACACATTACGTTGCTTATATGCGCCCAAAAGGCTTTTGCCATAGTCTTCTTTTAGCCTAACAATATCATCCCTTAAATTATTAATTACTATTTGTTGGTCGATGATTTGTTTTTCTAACATTGCAATTTCGTATGCAACATTATTAATCATTTTTTCACGATTTTGTATTTGGCGGCTAATTAGCTGTAAATCTGCAAGCGATTTGTTTTGTTTTAATCGCGTATCTTCAAGTACCTTTTTGGTTTCTTTAATCTTTTTAACCAGTTCTTTTCGCTGGTTTTCTAGCACTTTACGTTGGCTACTAATATTTCCTTGTTGCCCGTTTACACACACAACAAAAAAACTTAGTACTATTAATAATATTGTTTTATGGTTTAACCACTTCATATCCCGATGGAACTGTAAATTGAAACTCGCGTTTTTTATCAAACACAAAGTTGCTAAGTTCAAAGTTACATTCTATGTTTTTTTCTGCCCGTATGTTAATATTAATAGCATTTGGCAGCACATTTTGGCCAAAACTGCTATAATTTGGGTAGGTAATGTTTAGTTGGCGAGATTGATTTTGTTCAGCAATTAGGCTTCGGTTAACCTTGTAATTAGCGTTATAGGTGGTGGTTTGCTTTTGGGTATTTATTTGGGTTGATATAGACAAAGCGCCCAAAATTGTATCAACTACACTTTTTTGTACACTATTGCCAAATATGGTATTTCCTACTATCAAATTTTGAAGATTGTGGAGTTTTAAGGGCACATTACTCATGCGTTGTATATATCCAAAATCGGTAACAATACATTTTCTGTGCAATCGGTCTAAAATTTTCACACTATCTTGGGTTATTAAAACCCGGGCAACTTCAATTCCTAAAATGGCTGTAACACTCATCCAAATGTATTGGTCTTTTTCCATTACCAAAGTAACATCCAAATCTATCTTTTGCTTATCGTCTTTGTATTTTGCCTTAGCCCTAGCTTGATAAAAAGAGAATGTGTTAACATTGGCATTAACCGTATTAATTACCACTTGTGTTGGGTTTGGGCCACTTTGCTGTGGTAAGTTTGTTGTAATAGGTGTTTTGCTACCCATTTTTTTGCTTTTACAACCAACCGAAAATACTAACGCTAACGCACTAAATAAAACTAAAAACTGTTTATTGCTCATACCACTTTTTATCTTTTATTTTCTTTTCAATAACAATATTCTCAGCACCATAACCTTCGGCCTTTTTCCATTGCACCACAGCTTCAGTTACATCTCCTAAAAAATATAATACATCACCGTAATGATCTAAAACCTCGGCATTACGTGGCGCAAGTTCAATAGATTTTTCTATTTGTATTTTAGCTTCTTTATACTTTTTCTGCATAAATAAAATCCATCCATACGTATCATAATATGATGCATTGTCTTTGTCTAAATTAATTGTGCGAAGGCTCATCTCTGCTGCCCTATCAAGGTTTATTTTTCTGATGCTTAAAAAGTATGCATAATTATTTAATGCATAGGTATTGTTGGGATCAATTTTTAAGGCCGCTTCGTAAGCGCTATCACTGGTATTAAACTGTTTTAAAAAATAAGCCGCATCGCCAATGGTAACATAAAACTGCATTTTAATTGCAGATTGTAAATCGCCCAACTCCAAGCCTCTTTTTGCCATATCAATACTCTTTTGATATTGCTTTAATTGTTGCGAACCAAAGGAGTAATATGCATAAAACAAGGCTTCGTTTGGAAACAATTCTATTGCCCGCTCACAATCTAAAACCAACTGTTTATTGTCCCTTAGCTCGCTGCTGCAAAGTATCATTTGTCGCCAAATGCTATAGTTTGCCAGGTCTATTTCTGCTGCCTTTTCGTATTGCTCGTGTGCAATTTTATATTTTGTATCTTGTGCATATAAATCACCCAATAACATCCAGCCAGCCGCTTCATCCGCATTGGCAATGGTTAAAGCTTTGGCCAATTGGTAGTTTTTATCCTTTTGTTCGTCACCAAACTTATTGCTAGATATAACTTCAATACACGTTCTTAACTTCGATTTTACATCAAGCGTAGGGCTTTGGGCCGCTGCCAGTGTATAGTTAAACCACTCGGTATAGTTTTGTTTGTTTCTGTAATCATCGGCCAAGGCTAAAAGTGCATAGCCATTAGTGGGTTCGATGGTTAATATTTTTCTATAAAGCTGATTGGCTTTTTCCTCCTTGCCATTTGATAAATAAATGTCGGCCAATTGCCCAATATATCTTGTGTTTTCTGGCTCAGAGCTGGTTAGTTTTTCGGCTTCTTTTATTGCTTTATCAACTTTGTTTTGGGCCAAATAAATGCTTTGTTTTTGTTTAACAATATCCTCATTTAGTCCAATAGTTTTTTCTGCTTCGGTTAATAATTTCAAGGCCTTATCTAATTCACGCGCCATTACGTACATGTATGTTGCATCATACAATGCAGGTAATGATTTTGGCTCATTTCTATACATCACTGCATATATATCTGCCGCCTTTTTATATTGTTTTTGCGCTTTATAAATTTCTCCAAGTTGTTTGCTGTACCAATTGTTTGCTGGGTCTAATTTGGTTGATTTTAATGCGTATTTTTCGGCATCAACCAATAACCCTTTTTGCAAATAAATTTGGGCAAATAAATAACATGTTGCATCATTGTTTTCATTTATTGCTTCAGCAAGTTTTAATTCTTTTAGCGCCTCATCGGGCAGCTTGGTAATTATAAACCTATTTGCATTTATAAAATGTTGGTCGAAGGCAATTTGTTGGTCTTCGGTTAAATTTGGTTTGCCTTTTTGGGCATAAACAAATTGTGTTGCCACCATAAGTAGCAACACAATACTAAATTTTGCACACCAAGTGCGTTTAAATAACTGTTGTATAATCGCCAATGCTTAAGTCTTTTTGTTCGCCTTGATAAACAACGTAACTACCAATCATGGCATTGTTTATTACGGCATATTTTATTTTTGTATTGTTTTGTATGATGCAATTTTCAACCACACTGTTTTCAATCACACAACCTTCTGCAATTGATGCATAGGGGCCAATAATTGCATTTTTTATCACCACATTTTTTCCTATTAAACAAGGCTGAATGATTTGCGAATTAACAATATTAGCAGATGCATCAACCATATTTAAACCATCATCGTGCATGTGTTGCAACACGCGAGAGTTGGTATAAACCGTTGAGTTTTTATTGCCACAATCTAACCACTCTTGCACTTTCCCTGGCTCAAACTTTAAGCCTTTAGCCTTCATGTTTTCAAGCGCATTGGTTAATTGAAATTCGCCTTTTTCTTTAATGTTATTGTCTAATAGATACTGTAACTCGTTGCGTAAATTTGCACCATCTTTAAAGTAGTAAATACCAATTATTGCTAGGTCGCTAACAAATTCTGTTGGCTTTTCTACAAAATCAGTAATTACACCATTATTATCTAATTTTACCACACCAAATTGGCTTGGGTCTTCAATTTGTTGTACCCAAATTATACCATCTTTATTACGGTCTAATTTAAAGCCTGCTTTAAATAAAGTATCAGCAAATACAATAAGTACATTACCATCAAGCGCATCTTTTGCACACATAATTGCGTGGGCAGTTCCTAATGCTTCGGTTTGATAATGTATAGTGCCTTTTGCGCCAAGTTTAGCCGCTACAGCAATTAACTTTTCTTCAACAGCTTTACCAAAACTTTGATGAATAATAAAAGCTACTTCTTCTATTCCTTCGCCACAAACTTCTTCAAGGTCTTCAATAATTTTTTGTACAATTGGTTTTCCTGCAACAGGAATTAATGGTTTTGGAACAGTTAAAGTATGTGGCCTCATTCTTTTGCCCATACCTGCCATAGGTACTATAATTTTCATATCGTTTATTTTTACAACGTTTAAATTGAGTTTAATATTTATTTTCCAGTGCTGCCATATCCACCTTCGCCTCTTTGGGTACTACCCAATTCTGTTACAGCTTGCCAAGTTATGGTTTCATGTTTAGCGATTATCATTTGTGCAATTCGCTCACCATGTTTAATTTCAAAATCCTCGTTTCCAAGGTTAATTAACAATACCTTAATTTCGCCCCTATAATCTGCATCAATTGTTCCTGGCGAGTTAAGCACTGTTATACCATGTTTAAACGCCAAACCACTGCGGGGTCTTATTTGTGCTTCGTAACCCATTGGTATTTCTATAAACAAGCCGGTTGGCACAAGCATTCTTTCCATTGGCTTTAGTAAAATTGCTTCTGGTAAAAAAGCACATAAATCCATACCTGCGGCAAACGCTGTTTGATATGTGGGCAAGGCATGACCTGACTTATTTATAATGTTAATTTGCATAGTAGATAACCGCACGAAAATAGGCTTTTTATTTAAAAACGGTTAAATGTATGTTATCTGTTTAATTAAAAGCACTTAGTGGTATTCTATAGCTAATAAGTAATGCAGCTTTAACAATAGTTTTAATTTCAATAATTAAGCCATAAACGAAACAAATGTTAAACCCAAATTAATCAATAGAAGATTTGAAAAATTGAACTACTTGATTTAGTTGGGTAAATCCCGTGCCGAAGCCTCGGCAAAGAAAATGTTAGCAGTTTTGCATAAAACTGATTTACAGTTTCTATATCGATTATGCATTTCCAATGCGTAATTTGGGTTTAAGGTTTATTTTATACCTTGTATTAAATTTTTAGCGCAATGTATCCAATAATATTTCAGTTTTTTGGCTTAAAAGTTTATGCGTATGGTTTATTAATTGGCTTAGGAATAGCCTTTGCCGTTATATATTTATTTAAGGTTGGCAAACAACAAATTGGCTTAACCGAAACCATGATAAACAGCTTGGTAATATACATCATTATTGCCGCATTTGTAGGCGGAAAGGTGTTTTTGTTTTTTGAAAATCCTGTAAAATATGCAAGTAAACCCAGTCTACTTTTATCAGGTAGCGGGTTTGTATTTTATGGTTCATTGGTCTTTTGTTTTGGAGTATTGTTTTGGTTTATGCGAAAACATAAGTTGCCACAAAGGTTAATGTTAGATATTATAGCGGTAGTTACTTGCATTGTGCACATATTTGGTCGTGTAGGGTGTTTTTTAGCTGGCTGTTGCTATGGTAAGCCATATGAGGGCATGTTTAGTGTGGTTTATACAAACAAGCATATTGCAGCACCAATAAATTGCGGTTTACATCCAGTACAGCTTTATGAAGCCGCTGCAATTTTTTTATTGTTGATTATTTTACTCGTTTTAAAGCACTTTAAACGGTTTGATGGGCAGCTTTTTGTTACTTACTTATTATTATATCCTATCATAAGGGTTATTACCGAAACCTATAGAGGAGACGAAGAAAGAGGATATTTGTTTAACGGATTATGTAGCCACTCCCAATTTATATCGCTTTTTATACTGCTTTTGGGTGTGTATTTATATTTTAAATGGCGCAATTCGGCTATTGATAAAACTTAAAGGGTGTTTGTTTTTTTATACGTTTATTTTTATACTCGTTAATAATTTTAAAAAATAATTAAATACTAATAATACTTTTGTAACCAATTAAATACAAATCCAAATGAAAAAAATTTACTTATGTTTTATTACTTTAGCCACGATGGCAAGTAGTAATGTTTTTGCACAATTACCCGGGTTTTTAGACCCCATTAAAGAGCCTGCTTGGGACATTTCCTTTACAAAAGACCCATTAGGGGCCTTAATGTTAAAAAGCGGTGTAATTCTGGAGGAGGAAAAAGCAAACGGAGTTTGGAGAAACAAAACAAAAACCACGGGTATTCAAGATGCCCAAGCTAATCAACTGGAGTTTGGTAGCGATGAATGGGATACCGTTGGCAATAGTTGGGCTGAACAAATAAATATTAAACAATCATTTACATATAATGCCCAAAACAAAGTAACAAGCAGGCGTGCTGGTGTATATTTTATGGGCGAACAAAATTATATTTCAGGCCTAACATATACTTATGATGCAAACGGAAAATACTTGCCCGTAACTGGCTATGATTCTATAAACCAAGGAGGTAATTGGTTAACGTTTAACACCCAAGATTCGATTGTTTATAATGGTAACGGTTTAATAGGAGAAAGAATATCATCTAGAAACATAATGGGCATATCAGCACCTAGCACTAAAATTTCTTTTACTTACGATGGAAATGGTAAATTAACACAAGCAATGATTTATGATTATGATAATAATGCTTGGGAAAATGATGAACGCCATACTTACATGTATGATGCAAACAATAATTTAACTTATTTTCATCAAAACTTTAACGATCCAAACTGGGAGACCGAAGAGATGGATTCTTTCTATTACAATGGAGCAAAAATGACAAAAAGAGTTGGCTACAAGGACCAAAATGGCACTCTTTTGCCAGATGAGTATAGAGAATACAGCTATACAGGAAATGACATAACTGAATTGATTACTAAAGAATGGATTAATGGCCAGTGGGTAAATGAAGACAAAACTGTGCTTACTTATACTAACGGCAAATTGGCTAGTGGGTTAATTTATAAGTGGACAAATAATGCATGGGAAACCGATCATTTCAAACGTATTGGTATCGCTCCAGTTGGTATTAATAATGTGGTTAAAGAAACTATTGGCATATATCCAAACCCAACAAGCAACACACTTACTTTAAGCGGAAATATAGCTTTAAACACTGTTGTATCTATTTATAACATTACAGGTAAATTGGTGAAAACTGATATGTTGAACAACAATACCATTAATGTAGAAAATTTAAACAATGGCATTTACTTTTTAACCTTTGAAAACCAAGGTAAAATAGTAAGACAAAAGTTTGTTAAAAATTAATTTATCTCAATAATATTTATTTAAAAAATCCTCGGTAGTTATAGGCTATCGGGGATTTTTTTTGTTTTGAATTGGGCTACAATTAAAGCGGGGTAAGGCTTACTATTGATTTAATTTATTATTCAAAATAGCACTCATTAATTCTGAGTATTTGTTTGTAAACACGTATAGTCTTAATATCTCTTAATACCTTTTTGAGCCGAAAACATGTCTATTATCACGTAAAATCTAAAAAGTATTAATACATTTGTAACCATTTAATATAATTCAAAATGAAAAAAATTTACTTAAGTTTTATTGCTTTAACCTTGGTGGTTGGTAATAATGTTTTTGCACAATTACCCGGGTTTTTAGACCCCATTAAAGAGCCTGCTTGGGACCTTTCTTTTACAAGCGATCCATTAGGAAAAATGATGTTAAAAAGTGGTATGTTGCTTCAAGAGGAAAAAATTAATGGAGTATGGGTAAACAATACAAAAACAACAGGAATTCAAGATGCGCAAGGTAATCAGCTTGAGTTTGGTAATGAAGAGTGGGATACCGCAAGCAATAGTTGGGCGGGAAGGTTTAGTGTAAAACAATCATTTACTTATAATGCCCAAAATAAAGTAACAAGCAGACACGCAGAGATGTATAGCATGGGTGAGCCGCTTTACATAGCAACCTATACATACACCTACGATGGTAGCGGAAAATATTTGCCAGTATCTAGTATTGATTCTGCAAATCAGGGTGGTAATTGGTTTTCATTTAACACTCAAGATTCGATTGTTTATAATGCCGGTGGTTTAATAAGCGATAGAATAACATCTAGAAGTTTCATGGGCATTTCAGCTCTTACCAACAAAATTTCTTTTACATATAATAGTAATGGCAAAATAACAGAAGCTGTATTATTTAATTACGAAAATGATGCTTGGGGAAATGACGAGCGCCACACTTATACATATGATGCTAATAATAATTTAACCACACATTTGGATGAACGTTTTAACGACCCGAATTGGGAGACTAGTCAGGCAGATTCTTTTTATTACACAGGTAGTAATATTACTAGAAAGGTTAGCTATTTTAATGGCGTTGGGGGCCTTGAACCAGAAAGTTATAATGAATACACTTATACAGGAAGTGAAGTTACAGAAATGATTGAAAAAAATTGGGATGGCACACAGTGGGTTAATGAAGACAAATCTGTTATTACTTATACTGGTGGTAAATTAACAAGTGGGTTAATATATAAGTGGGTTAATAATGCATGGCAAACTGATGCATATAGACGTATTGGTGTCGCTCCAGTTGGTATTAATAATGTGGCCATAGAAACTATTGGTTTATACCCTAACCCAACTAGCAGCACCATTACTTTAAGCGGAAATATTGCTTTAAATACTATTGTATCTATCTATAACATTACAGGTAAATTGGTGAAAACAGATGTGCTTAACAATAACACCATCAATGTAGAAAATTTAACCACAGGAATTTACTTTTTATCTTTTGAAAACCAAGGTAAAATTGTAAGACAAAAATTTGTTAAAAATTAATACCAATTGTAATTAGTTTTTAGTCCAAACTAAAAAAATAATTTTACAATGGTAATGCCGATGCTACATGAAAATAGTTTAATGAGGCCAAAGCCGTAATTGGACTATATTGAATGTGATTTCGGTATAATTTTAACTTAATAATATTTATTTAAAAAATCCTCGTTAGTTATAGGCTATCGGGGATTTTTTTTGCTCGTTTTTAAATACTATAAAATTCTCATAATTACAATTGAAGAAGAAACTGCGTTTGCTCCACCGGCATTTGGAGTGATGGTAAGTGCTGTAGAATTTCCAGTGGGATTAACAACACTTAAAACACTATTTACTAATGTAGTTGTAATTATCCTGCTTCCATTAATTTGACTTGTTGCAGCTGCTCTTCCAATTAATGTAGAGCTTAGTTCTGTTGCGTTAATTTTTAAAATTAATTGGCCAGGTTCATCTACACTTACTTGCCAAGTAACCATATAAGTACCAATTGCTGGTAGGTTAAATTGGCTATTATTTATTCTGGTAATAATACTGTTTGAAGGCCCATTCTGAGGAAAATCAACGGCTGATCCAACGGCAATAGTACTTGCGTTGTTTCCTGGCATCATCGCATAAAAATCTGCAAATGCTACAACTGCATTTGTTCCTGTATCGCCTTTAACTCCTGCAATTCCTTGCAGACCTTGGATGCCTGAATCACCTTTTAATCCAGCTACTCCTTGCAATCCTTGTATTCCCGAATCTCCTTTAATTCCAGCAACACCTTGCAGACCTTGAATACCCGAGTCGCCTTTAATACCTGCAATTCCTTGTAATCCTTGTATGCCTGAATCACCTTTTATACCCGCAATTCCTTGCAATCCTTGTATACCTGAGTCACCTTTTATACCCGCAATTCCTTGCAATCCTTGTATACCTGAGTCGCCTTTAATTCCTGCAATTCCTTGTAAACCTTGGATGCCAGAGTCACCTTTTATTCCAGCAATTCCTTGCAAACCTTGAATACCAGAGTCACCTTTTATACCAGCAATACCCTGCAATCCTTGAATGCCTGAATCACCTTTATTTCCTGCAATACCTTGCAATCCTTGAATTCCCGAGTCACCTTTTATGCCAGCTACTCCTTGTATACCTTGCAAGCCTAGGATTCCCGAGTCGCCTTTTATTCCAGCTACTCCTTGTATACCCTGTATTCCTGAATCTCCCTTTAGTCCCGCTATTCCTTGTAAACCTTGAATACCAGAGTCGCCTTTAATTCCTGCAATACCTTGCAATCCTTGAACTCCTTGGAGTCCAGAATCACCTTTATTTCCTGCAATTCCTTGCAATCCTTGAATTCCCGAGTCACCTTTTATACCCGCAATTCCTTGCAATCCTTGTATACCTGAGTCACCTTTTATTCCAGCAATTCCTTGCAAACCTTGAATACCAGAGTCACCTTTTATACCAGCAATACCCTGCAATCCTTGAATGCCTGAATCACCTTTAATTCCAGCAACACCTTGCAGACCTTGAATACCCGAGTCGCCTTTAATACCTGCAATTCCTTGTAATCCTTGTATGCCTGAATCACCTTTTATACCCGCAATTCCTTGCAATCCTTGTATACCTGAGTCACCTTTAATACCTGCAATTCCTTGTAAACCTTGGATGCCCTGCAATCCCTGAATACCCGAATCACCTTTTAGTCCCGCAATTCCTTGTAAGCCTTGTATGCCTGAATCACCTTTTAATCCAGCAATTCCTTGCAAACCTTGGATGCCCGAGTCACCTTTTATGCCAGCAATTCCTTGCAGACCCTGAATACCTGAATCTCCCTTTAGTCCCGCTATTCCTTGCAAACCTTGAATACCTGAATCTCCCTTTAATCCTGCTATTCCCTGTAAACCTTGGATTCCAGAATCACCTTTTAATCCAGCAATTCCTTGCAAACCTTGGATGCCCGAGTCACCTTTTA
>JAUCCO010000060.1:0-18642 GCA_034676125.1 Bacteroidia bacterium | reverse complement strand
ATCTTTTAAAATACCTTTATACTTCTCATCGCTATAACCGTATGGTTTTGCATGATCAACACGTGTATGGTTATCTACAAAGTTTTTACCCCCAATTATGTACAAGCCATATAACAAACTATTGCAGTTATCTCCCATCATATTAAAATGAAGATTATTGCGCACCATTGTACCATCCAATGTTAAAGTTACATGGTTGATATTGGTATCTGCTTCTTGATAAATTTGCGTGAAATTATTTTGATAACTTTCGCCTGTTTGTTGTTGAATTTTATAATGCTCCACATGTGCTGCTTTACCTGCATAAACCTCAGTTACGGCATTTGTAAATGCGGCATTTGCTCCAATAGCATGGTAAGTTTCAATAAGTGTAACGCTAGCTTGTTCTTCTACAACTATTAAATTACGTGGCTGGGCCAATACGTTTAATGCGCTCGAATCGGTGATATTAAATATAACTACAGGATGCTGAACTGTTTTACCTTTTGGTACATAAACAAAAGCACCATCGCTTAATAATGCAGTGTTTAATGCCGTTAGCGCTTGTCCTTGCACTTGAGCGTATTTGCCAAAGTGTTTATCAAATATGGTTTGATGATTTTTTCTTTCGTTAGCAATGGTACCAATAACAATGGCATTATCTGTTTCTATTATTGATGATAACTCTTTTACAAAAGTACCATTAACAAATACTAAAAAGTTAGCCGTTATTTTTGATACTAAAGCATCATTAAACAAACTAGTAACAGAGTTATTAACTATGCAACTTGCTTTAAAAGCAATATCGGTAATAGGTTTTAGGTTAACGTATTTCCACTCCTCATTTTTTGTGGTAGGGAAACCCAATTTTTCGAACTCAGAAAAAGCATCTGCCCTTAGCGATGAAAAATCATCGTTTTCTGCCTGCGCTTTATATTGGCTAAAGTCGCTTTTAATTGTATCTATTAAACTCATGATATTTATTAAACTGCAGCAGCCTCTACTTCTGCTTTTATCCAATCATAACCTTTTGCTTCTAGCTCTTTAGCCAAACTTGCATCACCACTTTTAACTATGCGGCCTTTGTACAATACATGCACAAAATCTGGAATGATATAATCTAATAAGCGTTGGTAATGGGTAATAATTACAAATGAACGTTCGCCATCTTTTAATTTATTTACACCAGCCGAAACTAATTTTAATGCATCAATATCTAATCCAGAATCGGTTTCGTCCATTATGGTTAATTTTGGTTCAAGCATGGCCATTTGAAAAACCTCATTGCGTTTTTTCTCGCCACCACTAAAACCTTCGTTAAGGCTACGGCTAGTTAATGATTTATCCATTTCCATTAACTCCATTTTTTCGCGCATAAACTTTAAAAATGCAGTTGCTTCCATAGGCTCTTGTCCTAAGTATTTGCGTTTTTCGTTTATGGCTGTTTTTAAAAAATTTGTAGTACTTACACCTGGTATCTCTACTGGGTATTGAAATGCTAAAAATATTCCTTCACGTGCCCTATCTTCTGGCGATAATTCTAATAAATCTTTACCATTAAAATCTACTTCACCACCTGTTACTAGGTAATCTGCACGACCAGCTAAAACGGCCGACAATGTACTTTTGCCAGCACCATTAGGGCCCATTATCGCATGTACTTCGCCTGGTTTAACTACCAAATTTATTCCGTTAAGGATTTTTTTTCCTTCTATTTCTGCTTGTAAATTTTTTATCTCTAACATGATTATTATATTTTTTGCCACTTAATTTTTGGTATAAAGCTGATTAAATTTTTCATCAACCCAAACAAGCTTAAACTTAACTAATGTGGTATAACTTTTATTTATCCTACACTTCCTTCTAACGATACTGCCAATAACTTTTGAGCCTCTACTGCAAACTCCATAGGTAATTGATTTAATACTTCGCGGCAAAATCCATTTACAATAAGTCCAATGGCTTCTTCGGTACCAATACCACGTTGGTTGCAATAAAATATTTGATCTTCGCCAATTTTACTTGTGCTGGCTTCGTGCTCTACCATAGCCGTTTTATTGTTTACCTCAATGTAAGGGAAAGTATGAGCTCCGCTTCTATCACCAATTAGCATACTATCACATTGGGTATGGTTACGGGCTTTATCGGCTTTTCTGTTTATTTTTACTAAACCACGGTATGTGTTATGCGATTTACCTGCCGAAATTCCTTTAGATACAATTCTACTTTTGGTGTTTTTACCAATGTGTATCATTTTAGTTCCGGTATCGGCTTGTTGATAATTATTGGTAACGGCTACTGAGAAAAACTCACCTACCGAATTATCACCTTTTAAAATACAACTCGGGTATTTCCATGTAATTGCACTTCCGGTTTCTACTTGGGTCCAACTAATTTTTGAGTTATCGCCCATGCAAATACCACGTTTGGTAACAAAATTATAAATACCACCTTTACCATTTTTATCACCAGGATACCAGTTTTGAACAGTTGAATATTTTATTTCAGCACCTTCTAAAGCAATAAGTTCAACTACCGCAGCGTGTAATTGGTTCTCATCACGCATTGGCGCTGTACAACCTTCAAGGTAACTAACATGCGAAGCATCATCGGCAATAATTAAAGTACGCTCAAACTGACCCGTGTTTTCGGCATTAATACGGAAGTAAGTAGACAATTCCATTGGGCAACGAACACCTTTTGGAATGTAAACAAACGAACCATCGCTAAAAACAGCTGCATTAAGTGCTGCAAAAAAGTTATCAGTATGCGGAACCACAGAGCCTAAATATTTTTTAACCAACTCTGGGTGTTCGTGAACGGCTTCGCTTATTGCACAAAAAATAATTCCTTTTTCTTTTAACTGGTCTTTAAATGTTGTTGCTATTGATACCGAATCAAAAACCGCATCAACCGCAACACCTGTTAAGCGTTTTTGTTCGCCTAACGAAATACCCAATTTCTCAAAAGTTTTTAATAACTCTGGGTCTACTTGATCTAAACTATCTAGTTTTATTTTTTCTTTTGGGGCTGCGTAATAAATAATATCTTGAAAATCTACTGGTGGATAGGTGAAATTTTGCCAGTTTGGTGCTGATAATCCTTGCCAGTATTTAAATGCCTTTAAACGATACTCAAGCATCCACTCGGGCTCGTTTTTTTTTGCTGATATAACCTTAATTGTTTCTTCTGTTAGGCCTTTTGGGGCCATTTCCATTTCTATATTGGTAGTAAAGCCGTATTTATACTCTTGGCCAACCACCTGTTCTATAATATCTACTTCTTCTGCCATAATAAATTTAAATCTTTAAATGAACAGGCAAATCTAATATTATTTTTCATTTATTTATACTAAATCTAAACAAGCTATTTTGTAATAAGTAAAAGCTATAAGTGATTAGCATTTTTATTGTCTAAAAAAAACAGTTCAGACTGCAAATGACCAATTAAATATGACGAATTGCTTAGTTTTATTAAAAATTTACTACCTATAATAGGACTAATAACTTACCTCATCTTTTAAAAAACGAAAAGGAAGACTTTCGTCCTCCTTTTCCGTTTATTTATTTTACCCACAATAATGTACAAAACACATTGTTTGTTAGATGATTAATATATTTATGCTATTAATTTAGTCAACTTTATAGTCTACCACTTTATAACCTAATTTATTTAGCGATTCGCCAATTTTTTCTTTATCGCCCACTACTACAATTACCATTTTTTCTAATGGCAATAACTCTTTAGCTAAAGCATTTAACTCTTCTTTTGTTAAGTTAGCTAATATGTTATTTTGTTGATTGATATAATCTCTAGGTAAGCCGCGTTCTGCCAATAAGCTTAAAAAACTGGCTTTTTGAAATTGTGTTTCGTAACGCAAAGCATCGCCAGAACGAAGTGAATTTTTGGCGAAAGTTAGCTCGTCATTTGTCATTCCATTAGTACGGAAATTTTCTAACTCAATAAATATTTCTTTGATAGCACTGTCAGTTGCTGTCCCTCTAACACCGCAAGCAATGGTATAAGGACCAACGATATCTGTTCCAGAAAAGTTACCTCTTACACCGTAAGTAAAACCTTTGTTTTCGCGAATATTTTGGTTGATACGGCTATTAAAGTTTCCGCTTAATGGAAAATTCATCACACGAGCCTTAAAGTATTTACCATTATAATCGTAAGGTAAAGCTAAGTAACCAACACGAATTTCGCTTTGGGTTGATTTATATTTATCAACTAAATAAATTTGCGTTTTTTCAATTTTAGGAGCATTAACAGCTACATTAGGTATTACTGTGTTTTTCTTAGTCCATTTATTTAAAAACTGTAACTTAGGCATTATTTCAGTTTGTTTAATATCACCAACTATTACTAAGTTAGTTAACTCTGGTGCATAATATTTATCGTAAAATGCTTGAACATCTTTAACACTAAACTTTTTAATGGTATTAAATGTACCAACTACAGGCTCGGCAACAATTGATTTTGAACCATATAATAATTTAGCATAAGCTTTTTCTGCTAACGAACCTGCATCAAACTTTGATGAATTAATGCCTTGAACAACTTGTTTTTGAATGCGTTTAAAGTCTTCGGCAGTAAATTTAGGGCGAAGTAATTTTTCTTCCAATAAAGCTAATGTTTTATCAATATTTGCTTTCTTAGAAGTTATAGATATGTATGTGTTATCATCATCAACACCAAATCTAATATTACTTCCTAGCTTTTGCATTTCACCATCAAACTGCTCTGCGGTGTAATTTTGAGTTCCTTCTTCCATCATATCAGCAGTAATCGAGGCTAATCCAGCTTTCGACTGATCATTCATAGCCATATTACCACCTTTAATACTTAGGTATATAGATACAATTGGCAACTCTTCTGATTGAGTACCTAAAACTTTAATACCGTTATCAAGTTTGCTTTCGTAAATAACTGGCACAACTGGCGAAGGGGCTGGCCCTACTGCTGGCTTTTTGCTACGGTCAAAATTATCAACTGGCTTAGTATAAGTTAAACCTTTGTATTCTAGTTCTCCTTTAACATTAGCACCAGAAGATTCAACCAATTTAGTTTCTTCTTTTGTGCTGGCTGCTGCATTTTGGTTTTTAGGGAAGATGTTTACAATGGCTGCATATTTACCTTTTATGTATTTATTAAATACACGCATTACATCTTCTTTTGTTACTTTTTGGTAGCGTGCTAATTCATCATTAACATTCCATTTTTTATCGCCCAAGGTATAATATGCTTGGCTAATTATGCTAGCACGACCTGCAACACTTTGCATAGATTGAAGGATTTGTGTCTCTAAACCACCTTTAGCTCTAGCCATTGCTTCATCATCAACACCTAATACACTAAATTCATCAATAGTTTTCTTAACCATTGCTTCAATATCTACATCAGGGTCAGGGAAACTAACAACCAAAATATTAAATTCTCCAGCTAACTCACTTCCGTAGCCTACACCATGGAAAGAGCTTGCTTGTAAAGCTTTTTCTGTTTTTACAAAGTTTTTATAAAAGATAGAGTTGTTACCTTCACCCATTACACTGCCTAAAATATCTAATGCAGCTTCATCTTCATGATATGCACGCACGGTTGGGAATGTAAATTGTAGTAATGGCAAATAAACCTTATCTCCGTAATTTGCATAAATATTATCAGCTAAACGCACTGGATCAACACGTTGATTGCGCACTTCTGGACCGCGAGGAATAGTAGCAAAATACTTTTCTACTAATTTAACAACCTCTGCAGGATTAACATCTCCAGCAACAACAATACTTGCATTGTTTGGACCATACCAGCGCATAAAGAAGTTCTTTAAGTCATCAACTCCTACACTGTTTAAGTCTTCTACAAAACCAATTGTTGGCCAATAATATGGATGGTTTGATGGATATAAAATTGTATTTTTAATCTCATCACGCATACCGTAAGGAGCGTTGGTAATGCGTTGGTCTTTTTCGTTTTTAACCGTTGCACGTTGTGTTTCAAACTTTTGTTGGGTAACAGAATCAAGTAAAAAACCCATTCTATCTGCCTCTAACCAAAGTGCTGTTTCTAAATAATTTTTAGGTACAGTTTCAAAATAATTGGTTCTATCATGATTAGTAGTACCGTTCATTCTTCCACCTGCTGTTTCGATAATTTTAAAATGCTCTTCGTCTGCAACATGCTCAGAACCTTGAAACATCATATGCTCAAAAAAGTGTGCAAACCCTGATTTACCAATACTTTCGCGAGCCGAACCAACATGATACGTAACCTCCACATGGGCTATTGGATCTGAATGATCTTCGTGAATAAATAAGGTTAAACCATTCGAAAAACGCCATTTTTCGTAAGAGATTAATAGCTCACCTGGTTTGGCTGTTACTTTTTCAAGTAATACCGGTTGGTTAGTTTTTGCTGCAGTACCAGTTTGTGCCATTGCATGATATCCCAATGCAAAGGCAAAAATTCCGCTTAGTAATAATTTTTTCATTTTAAAACACTCGTTGCTTAGTGTTGCAATTTCGCCAAATAAATTAAATAGCCGCAAAAAATTTTATCAACGGCTTGCAATTGTGTGTTAATGGTTAAAATCAATGTTAGCTATTATGTGTAAAATATACTTAAATGCTATTTTGATATATTGCGGGTAGGTATTACTTTCGCCACACATTATTTTAAATTAAACAGGAATAAACTTACAGATATGAATAAGAAAATTTTATTAATTACGGCATTTATTTTAGTGGCTTCGTTAGTTCGTTTATTGCCACATGCACCAAACTTTACCCCAATGGGTGCTATTGCACTTTTTGCTGGTGCATATATTAGCAATCGTTTTTTAGCATTTGTTATACCAATTTCAGCAATGATTTTGAGTGATGCTTTAATGGGTTTTAGCGGATGGGCATTCCCTGCACAAGTAATTACAGTTTATTTTTCGTTTGCTTTAATTACATTATTAGGCATGAATATGCGTAACGATAAAAGCGCATTACGTGTTGGTGCTTCATCTTTAGGTGCATCGGTAATGTTTTTTGTGGTAACCAATTTTGTAGTTTGGTTAAGCGGATTTTACACACTGCCTGCATTATACCCAACCAATTTTGTTGGTTTAGTAACTTGCTACGTGGCTGCAATTCCTTTCTTTACGCCTACTTTAGCTGCTGATTTATTTTACAGTTCAGTTTTATTTGGCGCATTTTACTTAGTACAAGTTAACGTACCTAAGTTAGTTCAAGAATAAACTTAAAATAATTTAACATATTTACAGAGGTTATCTTTTAATAAGGTAGCCTCTTTTTTTGTGCATAATTTGAATGAACGTTGTTAATTGTATGGGGGGGTAAATGAACCGTCCTAAATAGATGTATTATAAAAAGCCCCGAAAAGCCCAATTTTAAAGGTAATAATGCCCGAAGATACACCAAACGGAAAAATGAACTGTCATTTAGTTTAATTTTGGTTGTATTTTGGTTTAATTACAATGGATAGGTAACGCTATAAACCTGCATTTGCTTTAATCATAGGCCGCAATAACGCTAAAAACAAGCGATTGCGGCCTTTTTTATGATTGTAACTGTAACATTGCCACAAGATACATTAACAGCCTTTAAACCCGCAATTACCTAGTCTTTTCAGTATTTTATTTGACTGACAGAACCTGCTTAGATATTTTAATTATTTATTGATTGTTAAAAAAGTACAAACAGTACATTTTCGCTATTAAACGGACACTTAGGCGGACACTTAGGCGGACACTTTATTGCTTAAATATATTAATAGACGTGCATTTATTACTATAAAATACACAATTTGAATGGGGGTATTGCCTTTTATTTTGAATGTTTAATTAACTGATTTATAGTTAATTATGTATTCAATTTCAAGATTTATTCTTAATAATAATGTAAGTTATGTGCTATTTGTAATTAGTTTTCAAGATATATAGTAGCTAATATTTGAGCAATTGAGTTTATATCACTTCTTAAAACTTCAATATCTCTGTATAATGGGTTATCACTGCGCAGTATAATTGTATCACCATTTTGCGATGGGTATATTCTTTTTAACATGGGGGCATGGTTTACTAAAATAAGGTAAACTCGCTCCCATCTAACTTCGGTAATTCCAGTAATATTTTTGCATATTATATAAGTGCCTGCGGTATATCTAGGCGACATACTATCCCCCTCTATTTTTATTGCAAAATCAGCTTTCTCATGAATAACCGGAACATTTAAGTACTGATCTATATTTTTAGAGTATACACTAATGTCGAAAGTATTGAATCCCGCTTGTGCAGACTGTGGTATTACCGGTATTCCCTTTCTGTTTCCATAGGTTTCATAAGGCTCTTTAACCTCCATATCCGTTTGAGGTTCTTTTTTTAATATGGAGCCATCACCTGTGATTAACCACTCTACATTAATCTCTGGGTAATTTTCTACTATGCTCTCAATTATATCCGATCCAATACTAGTTACTTTACTCAAATAACCATTACCAACACCGATATTCTTATGAAATTGGTTAACTGAAATTGATTTTAACTTAATGAATTTCAACAATCTATCTTTTATTTTAGAATTTACGTTAATATTTGCTTGCATAATTTAGAGTTTGCGTTAATATTTGCATACCGTTTTTGTAAAAACAAACAAACATACAAATAATTATGACTATCACTATCCCAAGAATTGAACTTAGTCCGAAGTTAAAAAAGGAATTGGCCACAAAACACGAGGTTACCCTTCAACATGTTAGAAATGCTTTAAAGTATCATAGTAAAAGCCAAAAATCAGAACAAATTAGAACATCAGCTATCGAACTACTACAAGAAGAGGCTACAAAGGCATCTGTTAAGGTAAGTTAAATTATCAATCTATGACACCATACGAAACATATAATAATCAAATTGGCGTTCGGCTGAGTTTTCTTGTAAAAAAAGAGCTAGACGAAGCAAAACAGGTATATATGCCGCATGATGATAGTTTGCAGCTACTTAGTTACGGTGCTTACGAAAAAAGAGCATCTAGGCATAGTAATTTAAAGTTACGAGCAGGTAAAGGAAAAGGCAATGAAGTATTAATTGCATGGAATTACATCCAAAGTCGTGAACCCGATTGGAAGGATGTATTGGTTGAAAGTTTTGGCAATCCTGAGATATCATACAACCCACTACAAGATTATTTTGAAGTGGATGGTGCAGCACGGTTGTTTTTTGACACCTATCAACAAATTAAATTAACACCTGAGCAAATTAGCCAGTACACGATTAATGCCAGCACATTTAACGCTTTTGCTAAATTAAAAAAATATCGTGCGTCCCTTCACAAGGGAAAAGGCAATGGAAGTAATGGTTTGTGGCCGGGTTTAATTAGCGATTTAAAGGCATTTAAAGGCTATTTAAAAAAAGAGTATGGTTATGAGCATACACTACCACTTAGTGAAAGGAATTTGAGGCCATATTTTACCGGTATGATAAAATTTAGCTATGAATATTTTATTGACAATAGAGGTAGGCAAGCAAATGCCGCAAAGGTTACACCTATAATGGTGCAACTGTGGAAGGATATTTATGCTGGGCAGCGAGGCCAAAAGCCAGACCATACAGAAGTTTGGAGACAGTACGAATTGTTTTTAGCAGGTAAAATAGATATCCTGATACATGAAGATGGTGAAGCGTATGACAGGAATAACGAAAGTTTTGTAAGTGTTGATAGAACTACTGTTTATAATTATCAATCATTGTGGGAGAACAGAGCCGCAACCCATAGTAAGCGCAGCGGAAATAGACAACGATTTTTGGGAGAGTATATACCACATGGCAAGATGATACAGCCAAAATATGCTGGTAGTATTATAAGTGTAGATGATAGACAACCACCA
The DNA here is from genome assembly GCA_034676125.1 of Bacteroidia bacterium. GTDB lineage: Bacteria > Bacteroidota > Bacteroidia > UKL13-3 > UKL13-3 > UBA6183. The sequence goes on along the minus strand of JAUCCO010000060.1, from coordinate 8,775 downwards.
TTTAAATATGCAGCTGGTGGCGGCAATAGAATGTGGTTTTACTTAGCTCAAGATTTAGGCAGTGAGGCTTTTACCGCTTGGGTTTATGGTGATACAAAAGAGGGTATTATAGATGCCTTTTATAAGCAAATAGTTGTAAACTATGCACAATGGGGCATTAGTATGCCTGATGCGATTGAGTGTGAAAGCTCACTTAATAGTAGCTTTAAGGATACATACTTGGCACCTGGTGCAATGTTTCAAAATGTAAGAATTATAGCAAACGATGCTAGAAGCAAAAGAATTGAGCGAGAATTTGAAGAGTTAAGATATAGAATAGAGTCTAAAGAGCCGGGCTTTATACCACGCATAAATAATCGTAGTGAGCACAACCAAGAACGTGCGGATAATATACCATTTATAGCCAAAGAAGACATTGTAAGAATGGAGCTGCGATTAATTGCAGAACATAATAACACACTTCACTCTAACCAAGAATTGCACAAAGGATTAACTAGGTGGGATGTATTTATGGACAAACAACACCCGAAACTTTCTCCAACTAATTGGCTTGGGTTTATGCCACATTTGGGCTATCGAGAAGAAACAAGCATGAAACTTGGCCGCGTTAAATTACAGCACAAGGGCCGTGTAGTTGGAACGCGCAATTTTATAAAGGAGGCAGGAATGGTTGATGAGGTTTTTTTAGGTGATAAGCTTATTAATGTAATGAGTGAAATAGAAGGAAAAGATGTAGATGTGTATTGGATTGGTGGTAGTGATGGCGAAGTTCTTAAGGCAATGGTTTACGATAAAAAAGGAATGTTTGTTTGTGAGCTGTTGGATGACCTACCATACCAAAGAGCACCGATTGAACAGTCTTCAAAATGCAAAGAAAACATCACACTTACTGCCGCTTATCGCGGCACTGTAGAGGGATACATAAGAAGAACGGCCAAAGAGATTAACAACATTACGATAATAAATAATGAGCCTAAAAAGCTAGGAACTCGCTTTGTTATGCCTGGTCTTGAAATTTACACTCCAAGCACGGCTCAAACAAAAGAATTGCCAAACATTAATGACACCGAAGATGATGATTTACAAGACAATTTGAACGATTTTAATAAAGCATTTAACACCAGTACAGCAAGTAGATTTTAATCTTATAAATAATGGAAATAACAATTGAATTTAAACAGAAAGTAGTAGCCGCTCTATTAGAGCAGCGCAATAACTACGGTAGCAGCGACAAAGATTTTGCTAGCAAATGGAAAATAAACAATGCCGTTTGGAGCCGCTTAAAAGGTGGTGAAACTGAGGGGCTTTTGAAAGAATTTCAATGGCTTGATTTGGGCAGGAGATTGGATGTAAATACCAAAGATACAGCGTGGAAATTTGCCGAAACAGAGGTTTATAAAGCGATTAAGGCTGATGTAATATTTTGTCAAAAGCACCACAAGAGTATGTTTTTTACTGATGAAAATGAGATTGGAAAAACAGTTGCCGTTACTCATTTAAGCAAGATACTAAAGAATTGTTTTATGGTGGACTGCAGCCAAGCCAAAACGAAGCAATTGTTTGTAAAAGCACTGGCGCAATCTATTGGGGTTGATACCAATGGTAAATACTCAGATATTAAAGCAAATATTAAATACTATCTGCGAATGTTAACTAACCCAATCATTATGTTAGATGAGTTTGGGGATTTAGAATATCCAGCATTCTTAGAGGTTAAAGAGTTTTGGAATGCCACGGACGGAACGTGTGCTTGGTATGCAATAGGTGCAGATGCATTGCGCGATAAAATGACTAAGGGTATCGGACGTAAAAAAATTGGGTTCTCAGAAATATTTAGTCGGTTTTCAAGCAAGTTTATGAGCATTGTGCCAAAAGGCAAAATGGATAAGCAGTTGTTTTATACAAAGCTAATTACCGATGTGTTAACTGTAAATATGCCTAATAAAACCAACCTAAACGCCATTGTAAAAAAATGCTTAACAGATGATGGGACAGGCAAAATAGGCGGACTTAGACGCGCTGAAACATTATTGATACTTACTAGAGAGGAGGCCGCTTAATTATGGCAAGAGCATATACCCCAGCTGAGCTATTAGCCAAAGTTTACCAAACAATACCATGGAGTAAAAAATGGAGGGATGCTTTTGGCGAACCTGAAGTAAATGGAATTTGGATAGCCAATGGGAATAGCACCAACGGTAAAAGTTCTTTTATTATGGATGTATCAAAAGAGTTAGCAATACATCTTGGTAAAGGTTTTTTGAATGCTTACGAGGAAGGTACAAAAATAACACTACAAGACTTAATTAAACAAAGCGGTTTAGTACAGGTTAATGGCCGAATGGGCATAAGAAAAGAAAGAGTAAGCGATATGATTTTGCGTGCTAAAAAACTAAAATCCCCTAAGTTCTATATTATAGATAGCGTACAGGCATCTCGCATGACAAGGAAGGAATATCAACAGATTCAGGAGTTGAGCGAAAAAAAATTATTCATATTTATAAGTCGTGCAAGTGGTAAAAACCCAAAAGGAAAATTAGCTGAAGATATTTGGTATGATGCAGATTTGAAAATATGGATTGAAGGTTACAAAGCTATAAGCATGGGCAGGCATAACCCCGGTGGCGAATATGTGATTTGAGAAAAAGGTGCGACAGACTATTGGGGAACTAAATTACAGGATAGCGAATGACAGATTTACTAATAACCCTTGTGGTATTTAACGGATTATGCTATGTAAGGTATCGCATTAAAAAGTGGGTGGCCACTTTACCTGAACGCCACCACCCAATTGATTAGTAATAACAATAATAAAAAAAATGGAAAATAAAGAGTTAACGCCTACTGAAGGCAAGATTAAAACACAAAGTGGTATAGTGGTTAATTTAATTGATCCTACCGTTGCAATGATTAACGCCAACGATATTGTTTGCGCACTTAGTAAGATATGCCGATTTAACGGCCAAATAAGCCACTTTTATAGCGTAGCACAACATAGTGTGCTTGTTGAGAGTTTGGCACCACCTGCGCTAAAGCGTGCGGCATTAATACACGATTGCACTGAGGCATACGTGCAAGATATCATTACTCCTATAAAGCACCTTATTAATTTCGTATACAAAGACATGGAGCACGAATTTAACAAAGTGATTTTTGATTTTTTTAATGAGCCACTAGATAACCTAGCATTAATTAAAGAGTACGATTTAAAAGCGTATCAAATGGAAAAAGAAGCTTTTAAACAAGGTAATTTAATTGATTGGCATAGGTACTGGGATATTGTTGGCTACGAATATTCGATTTGGAACCCAAGCTATTCTGCTAAGTGGTTTGCAAAACACTTGGAGCGTAGGTTTCCTTCACTTGAATTAAACCTAAAACAAAACTACTAGTATGGCAACTAAAATCAAACACGTGCCGCACGTTAAAGTGCTTAACAAAAAATACGCACAAAACAAAGAATACATTTTAGCCATTTTAGAAATTACTGAAGGTGATTACCACGAATTACAATTTGAAACTGCTGAAAGATGGATAAGGGCTAGCCTTTGGAATGCAGATGATATCGTTAGCTACCTGAGCAGTTTGCCTGAGTTTTGGGCGTGGTTTATTAACCTATGGAATATTCGTGATGACCAGTTTATTCATGATCAATTAGACGCTATTATCAACCCTAAAGTACCAGTTGAATTACTAAAAGGTTTGTATAAATGTATAAATAACGAAAAAGAAATTAAGGGGATTTTACCTGACAATATTTTAAGGCTTTTGTTTAAATGGGCTAAGTAAAGCTTCAAAACATTGAAAAAAACAATAATGAGAAATGCAATATGACAACATTAGCAACAGTAACAACAGATGGCCTTGAAGCATTGCGTGTGGCCGCCATACTTGACTTGAACGATGTAAAGCTTCAACTTGAAAGAGGCCAAACAGAAGAAACGACACGTGCGCTGCTGCGCACAAAAAACGAGCGCATGTCTCAACTACAAGAACTAAATATAGAGTTGAGTAAACGGGCTGAAACATATCCGAAAAGCTTTGAAAGAAGCTTAAACGAAGAAACATTTAATAATTAATAATATGTCAACAATTACACTTAAAGACTTGCCCAAAGAAGAGCAAGACCGCCTACTAAATGAGGCAAAGCAGGAACTATTAAATAGTGCCGAAAACCAAAAGCTTGAGCGCGAAAGGTACAAGCAAATGGTGAGCAATGAGGTTAACGAGTTGTTTGAAAAAATGAAACTACAGTGCGATAAGATGCGCATTGTAAAAACCGAAATGTTTAACAGCATTCAGGTTTTAATCGAAACCAAAAAAGAAACCTACAGTGTTAAGGGAGATCAAAAAACGCACACACTCTCAAATGAAGAAGGCACACGCAGGATTACCGTTGGTTACCGAGATGTAAGTGATTGGGATGGAACCGAAGACGCAGGCGTGGAGAAAGTAAAAAAATACATAGCAACCTTGGCAAAGGATGAGGTAAGCGGACAACTGGTTGATATGGTTAATGCCATGTTAAAACCCGATAAGCGTGGCAATCTTGATCCTCGCAGGGTTATGGAGCTGGCTCAGCTTGCTGAAAAAAGTGCAAATGCCGAGTTTATTGACGGTGTAAGTATTTTAATGAAGGCTTACCGGGTGGTAAAAAGTAAATCAATTATTTTGGTAGAAGAGCGCACAAGTGGTGATAAGTGGAGGAACATTGAGCTTGATTTTAGCGACTTGGTTATTACCGAAACTCAAACCGATAAACCTGCCTAATATGCCAGCTATTGTAATACTTATTCTACTTACACTATTAGCAGCATTATCATTCTTTTTGATAATAATAATGTTGCAAACCGTAGCAGATATTGCTGGCGATTCTAAACCTAAAAACGATGACGTATTTATGGTAATCAACCAAAATACGCTTTTACCCGAAGTTGTTTGTGGCCATATTTGCTTTAAACAACAACCGGATATGCATCAAGCCGAAATGCAAGTAAAATATTGATTAAGTGCAATGCATTTGACTGGTTACACCTAAGCAAGCCGGGTAAGAGCTTGCAACTGGGGACATGGCGAAATTGGTAAACGCAGGCGGCCCAACAGCCGTTGTACAAAATAGATAGCCGGGGTGCACACCGGAGTTAGATACAAAACCAAATCACCTGATAGTTGGAGTTCAGGTTGTATTACGGGTTCGAATCCCGTTGTCCCCACCACCAATTATAATGTTATGAAAGTACAAGAGTTTGATTTTAGGCAAATGGCATTGGTTGCTGATATTCTAAAGGATGCAGTAATGCGCATTACTGCCGTTATTGGTAAAGAGCCAAACTTAAGGTTGATTGATGAGTCTCCTCCAGTGGTTAGTGATGATATTATGGTTGATTTAATAATGCAAATCGCGGCTTCGATGTTTAATATTAGTGTTGCTGATTTAAAATCGGCAAGCCGTAAAAAACCACTGCCTGATGCACGTGGAGTTGCGATGATAGGAATTAGAACATATACCCAACTACCATTTAAAAAAATTGGTTTACACTTTGGAGGTAGAGACCACTCTACAGTAATGGTACGAATAGCAGAGACATTTAAGCTAGCTAAAAGAGAGCCTGAGTTAGATAATAAAATATACAAATTATTAAACCAAATTGAATTACTAAGTAATTATGATGTGCCAAAAACAAATACATGAGCTACTTAAACAAAGCCGATTACACTTACGTAATGCCAATAAGGAATTAAAGGCTAATCCCGAAGGATCAGTAAGGTTTAAGATAAACCGAGATATTAAAACAGCCTGTATTGCAGAAATAGACATTTTAAAACAAGTATTAAAAGGATAATATGAACACAATTACAATTAGCGAGAGCAATGCTTTTGCAGCCTTAGATGAGGCGCCCGAAAATTTAAAGCCAGTATTAAAAACTTTACTAGGCTTATCTACCACCCCACAAACATGGGAGGACATAAAAACGTTTGAGGATGTTTTTAAAGTCAAATTTAAGTCAGGCACAAACATACTCCCTATTGAAGTGACTGAGAACGAACAACTCATTTTAAGCTACAACGGTCAAGAAAAAAACATGTTGGCTGTGGTTGCATTCCTTAAAATATCACTCATTAGCCGTGCTATGAATTGCCTAGAAAACGGTGGCCAACTATGGCAGCCTGACTGGAGCAATTCAGGCGAGTATAAGTACTACCCTTGGCTTAAGTATGTGGCGGGCTCCGGTTTCTCGGATGTCGTCTACGTCTGCGGTCTCACGAGTACGGGTGTCGGCTCGCGCCTTTGCTTTAAAAGAAGCGAAATGGCTCGACATGCAGCTGTACACTTCAAAGACTTATACAACGATTTATTTACACTTTAAACACCTTTTAAAAAATGGAAAATATCAAAACACTAGAAGATGCCTGCGCGGCATTAGGCACAACAGTACAGGAGCAATTTCCTGAAGAGGCAAAAAAACACTTAACCGATGATGAGTTGGCTTATCGCGAGTTAAAGATTATTGCTAAGGCACTTAATCAATCAGACGGTAAGGCATGGCAGCCTGACTGGAGCGATAGGAACCAAAAAAAGTATTATCCGTGGTTAGAAGTAGATACCAGCGATGGAAACAATGCGGGCTCCGGTTTCTCGGATGACGGCTACGGCTGCGGTCTCACGGGTACGACTGTCGGCTCGCGCCTTTGCTTTAAAACAAGCGACTTAGCACGATATGCGGGCCGTCAATTTGCAGAGCAATACAAACGCTTTTGGCTGATTAACCAATAAACAAATTGGGTTGTGCGCTGCATGGGCTGGTTTCGTTTCGAGGTGGCAGGCTCCAGTTTCTCGGATAACGACTACAACTACGATAACACGAATACGAATGTCAGCTCGCGCAAATGCTTTAAGATTTTGGCAGCGCAAACCTTGCCTCTAGGCAAAAAACAAAAAAATTAAAGGGGCTTTAGTAGCAATGGCGAACGAGACCCAATAAAAGCAAAGAATGAAAAGACTAGGTAACATATATCAGCAAGTAATTAGCATAGATAATCTTTATGCGGCTGATGCTATTGCGCAGCGTGGCAAGGCTAAACAACTTGCTGTAATTAAGCACATGCAAAATCAAGATGCCAATATATGGCAACTGCATAATGCCTTATTCGATAAGAATTACCGCACATCGGAGTACACCACATTTAAAATACACGACCCAAAGGAGCGCGAGGTTTACCGTTTGCCATACTTCCCGGATAGAATAGTACACCATGCAATTATGCGAGTACTGGAGCCAATGTTTAAGGCCAATTTTACAGCAGATACATACAGCTGCATAAAAGGTAAAGGAGTACACGCAGCTTCATTTGCACTAAGAAAGGCTCTTAAAAACCAAACCGAAACACTCTACTGCTTGAAGTTTGATATTAGGAAGTTTTACCCAAGTGTTAACCATGATGTACTTAAAACACAGCTACGCAGAAAAATTAAGGATACTGACCTGTTGTGGCTACTTGATGAGATAATTAACAGTGCCGATGGATTACCAATAGGTAACTACTTGAGCCAGTACTTTGCTAATTTTTACTTGTCAGGCTTTGATCACTGGATTAAAGAAACCAAAAGCGTAAAGTATTACTTCAGGTATGCTGACGATGCGGTTATTTTAGCCCCAAACAAGCCATATTTGCACGATTTGTTTAGTGAGATAACTTTTTACCTATCTACTACACTAAAGCTTTCTGTAAAACGAAATTACCAAGTGTTCCCTGTATCAGCACGAGGCATTGACTTTGTTGGATACAAACACTACCACACGCACACATTGTTGCGTAAATCAATAAAAAAACGCTTTGCCCGGATGTTAAAAAACAGACGTAACAAACAATCCATTGCAAGTTATTACGGATGGGCTAAGCATTGCAATTCTACTAACCTATTGAATAAACTATTAAACCATGACGAAAAAATTTAGCGAATTAGGCATTAAACCTCAGCTTAAATCATTTACTGGAGACAAAATAAAGTTAGACAAAGTTATTAATACTGAAATTACTGTGCATGAGGCTAAAATTGAGCCATCAAAGAAAAACGAAGGACAATGCTTACACATGCAAATTGATTATAAAGGCGAAATGAGAGTAGTGTTTACAGGAGCAAGTGCATTGATTGATGCAGTTAAACAAATCCCCAAAGATGCTTATCCGTTTACCACAACTATTGTAAAAAACGACCAACGATTTGAATTTACATGATAGCAACAACTAACAGGCAGCGGTTAGATCGAAGTCGCGAGGCTCTTAACTACAATCAAAAACTTTGGTTAACTGCCAAAAACGAAAGCGATAAAATGATATATCTACATACTTTATTGGAATTTAAGAAGCTATTACGTAGGTATAAAACACTTGTATCAAAAGAGGTTTCGAGAAGCCAACTACCATTATTATGAAAAAATACGCAGTTACAAGTACAAGTTTTACAGGCGAGGTTTATTACACATTTGATGATAAAGGCTTGCTTGTTTGTTTCGAATTAAAAGGCATTGTAGAGCTTGCCATACATGCTAAGCTATGCGCTGTAGTGCCACAAAACGAAATTACCCTACTAAAGTGGAAACAAAGTAACACCAAGTTGGTAATTAGTGAGGTTGGCTTAGATATTAGCTTTGATAATTTTTGGAACAGGTACAACTATAAAATGGGTAAAAAAGAAGCTGAGGCCGCATGGAATAAGCTTACCGATGCCAAAAAAGTAAAGGCTATTGCAAGCATTGTTTTATATGATAAAC
>JAUCCO010000059.1:0-18906 GCA_034676125.1 Bacteroidia bacterium | reverse complement strand
ATATAAAGTTGCACCGATTATGGCAGCAACAAAAATAGCACCTGTTATACTGCGTTGAACAATATCACTTTTCATTAATTGGGTTGTTATTTATTAAATGTAATGCGGTTACCACATCATTTGCGGGGCAATATATTTCAATTAGTCCAAATGCTGTATAACTACTGTCTCTTTTATTCATGTTTACTGCTTCAATGCCATTTTCGTTAAGCATTTGCATAATAATTTCTGCTTCGATAATATTACTGGTTTGATAAATTTTATTGTAGTTACTCTCCATTGTACCAAACTCGTTTAAATGTAATTTTATGCAATAATAATAATAAGCCAATGGCTAACAATGCACTACCTGCATTAATTACCCAACTTTCAAAAACATACCCATCTTGCAATACTGGTGGTAAGCTATTTTTTATAGGAGTATAACTGCAAATTACGGCAAAAGCATTGTTTACAAAATGCATTAAAATACTTACCCATAAGTTTCCGGTAAATAAAAATGCATAACCTAATGCGGCACCTAAAAACACACGAGGTAAAAACCCATAAAATTGCCCATGAAATGCGCTAAACACAATGGCAATCATCCACACTGCAAAATGCCCTTTACCTGTAGTAGTTTTAACAAAATTTTGCAAAACCCCTCTAAATAAAAACTCTTCGCCAATGGCTGGTATTACAGCTATTACCAATAAATTTATGGTTAAATCGCTAATGGTATCGGCCTTTACAAAAACTTGGGTAAGTTGTGCTGCAAGTTCTTCGGCAGCTTTAAGTTGGGTTTCCAATTGTGCCATACTTGGCGGAAACTTTATCAACCCGTTTACATATACCAACCAACTGCCAAAAGGCATAATTACAAATACCAATAGGGTTGATATGCCAATTTCGCTAAAAGTAATTTTTCTGTTTATTTTTAAAAATTCGGCTGGCTTTTTATTAATTGCTTTACAAAAATACCATGCAGGATAAATAAATATTCCGGCCGAAGTAAGTGCCTGAATATATTTAAGTGCATTTATGTTTTGGGGGTTAGTAAAATCACTAAGTAATGCTGGATTAGCCATATAATCAACCCCAAACAGGGCCTTACTGGTAAAAATTGCAATGCTATAAGCAAAGCCTGCAAATACCAACATCATACCTGCCAAAATAAACATGCGGGTAATAAAAAACACTACGGGGTGTTGCCAATACGAATTCTTCTCTATCATTTACCTATTTTTGCCCTGCGAATATAACAATGGTTAAGATAGGAAACATAAATTTAGGAGAATTCCCTTTATTACTTGCCCCGATGGAGGATGTGAGTGATCCACCTTTTAGGGCAGTGTGCAAGGATAAAGGAGCAGATTTAATGTATACAGAATTTATTAGCAGCGAGGGTTTAATACGTGATGCAATAAAAAGCCGTAAGAAGTTGGATATTTTTGATTACGAAAAGCCTGTAGGTATTCAAATTTTTGGGGGTGATGAGGATTCGATGGAGTTGGCAGCCAAAATTGTGGATGCTACAAACCCCGATTTATTGGATATAAACTTTGGTTGCCCAGTTAAAAAAGTGGTGTGCAAAGGTGCAGGTGCTGCTATATTAAAAGACTTACCGCAAATGGTAAAAATTACCGAGCGGGTAGTAAAATCTACTAAATTACCTGTAACCGTAAAAACCAGGTTAGGTTGGGATGATAACACCAAAAACATTGAAGAGGTAGCCGAAAGGTTATTTGATGTAGGTATTAAAGCACTATCTATACATGGCCGCACACGTGCCCAATTATACAAAGGCGAGGCCGATTGGAGTTTAATTGCTAAAGTAAAAAACAACCCACGTATACAAATGCCAATTTTTGGTAATGGTGATATTGATGGCGCACAAAAAGCGCTTGAGTACCGCAATAAATATGGTGTTGATGGAATTATGATTGGTAGGGCAGCAATTGGTTACCCTTGGATTTTTGATGAAATTAAACACTATTTTGCTACAGGAAATTTACTAGCTCCGCCCACAGTTAACCAACGAATTGAAGTGGTGCGTAAACATATTGATTTTAGCATAAGATGGAAAGGACCTGTGGTTGGTATTTTTGAAATGCGCCCACATTATGGTCAATATTTTAAAGGTGTTGCAAATTTTAAGGAGTATAGAACCAAATTGGTAATGGCACCTACCATTGATGATGTTTATGAAATACTAAATGAAATTAGTATGAGGTATGATGGTGTTGAGGTTTTGGGTTGAGTTGATCTTATTCCTTAAAAAGAAATTTTACCGCCAAAAAGAAATGCGGCCCGAACAAGTTCGGGCCGCATTTGGTTTTAGTTTAATTACTAATTGTATTATTCAATTACAATACGTTTTACCAATTTTATTTTGCTGCTTTGCAATTCAATTAAATAAATACCTTTATGCAATCCACTTATATTTATTGCATGATTTTTTGTGTTTAAATTTATTTTTTGTGTTTGTACAACTTGTCCAAGTAAGTTTACAATATTTAAATCTGCTTCAGCTTGTTCCATGCCTTCTAATGCAATATTTAAAATTGTTTTAGCTGGTATTGGATAAACAGTAATGTTACGTAAACCTGTCACTTCATTTAATCCTACAGCCGGGCTAACAGAAACATTAATTACTTCTGATAAACTTTTGCATCCTAATGTGTTTGTAGAAACCACTTTTAGTGAAGCAGTATCAACCACATTAAATCTTGCATTTATAGCAGCAGTTCCATTGCCATTTAAAATAGTACCATTGGTAATTATCCAAGCATAAGTTAATCCACTTTGTGTGGTAACATTATATGGATTTGATTCACCTCTAACTGGGTTTTGTTCGCCTGTAATATTACTTACCGTTGGGCGAGGAGAAATGGTAAATATTTTAACCAATGAGGTATCAGAAATACAGCCACCTTTTTTGGTTATTAAACTATACGAACCAGCATCAGTAGCACCATAAGTTTTATTGGTAGCACCAGTTATGGCTTGATTATTTTTTAACCATTGGTTTCCATCATTTACAACAGAGGTTAATATAGCAGCGCTTCCATCACAAATTGAATTTCCTGTAACTGATGAAGTATATGTAGGTTTAATTGGCTTGCTATTTACAGATACCAATATGCTTGATGAAGCTTCGCAGGTACCATTTGATTTGGCCACACGATAAGTTGCATTAACTTTAGCATAAATTTCATTTACATTTTGTGCTATTAATACATCATCTTTATACCATTTAAAATTACCAATACTATCTGTAATTAATAAAACACTATCACCAATACAAAACGCAGTTGCACCAATAGCTTTAATATTTGGCGTAGTAGGTTTTGGCACTACAGTTATGTAATTATTTAGCTCTATACTATCAGCCCCACTAACATTACTAACTACTAATTTTACATTGTAGATGCCGGGCGAAGCATAACTTACTAAAGGATTTTTTAGGTTTGATGTAGGTGTATTTGCACCTGTAAAAGTCCAATTCCAATTGGCAGGGCTACGTGTAGATTTATCAGTGAATGTTACCACTTCATCAACACAAACAGTTGTTTTTGCTTGAAAAGAAGCTATAGGCGTAAGCAAAGTACCGTTTACAGCAATATTATCTATATATAAATTGTTACCGTAGTTATTATAACTTTCAAATTTTAAAGTAACACTACTTTGTCCGGCAAATTGTGCCAGCGAAATAGTTTTACATCCAGAACCAACTCCTGCTCCACACCAATCATTTGCTATGGTAGGTGCAAATGAGCTTTGAGAGCCCAAAGTAAAAGAGCCATCTTGATAAGTGGCAAAGTTACCAGTTCCACTTTCGCCAAAACCTTGCAATCTTATCCAAGTGCTGCCACAATTTGTACTTGCGTATACAATTAAACTATCCGTATTGGTAGAACTTGGGGTATTGCTAGCGCTACCATATCGTGTGTAAGCATGGCTAAAAGTTAAATTAACATTGGCATGGCTACTTAAATTTAATGAAGGTGAAATTAATCCATCACGTTGGCCTTTTGTGCTATAATCATACAATATAATTCCCGCAGAAGAATTACCTGGTATTGTACCGCCTGTAGTTGATAAGCCCCACGTTGCAGCAGCATCAGGGTTAGCAACAGTCCATGAACTTAAAGTTGGAGAGTTACTTTCAAAAGTTTCGGCAAATGGTAATGCCATACCACCTACTGTAATAAAATCTGCTTTATAAATTGAATCGCTGCCTAAACTACCCGTAACCTTTAAAATAACAGCATAAGTTCCTGAAGTATTGTAGGTAATTACAGGATTTGCAACTGTTGATGTTGATGGTGTGCCACCAGGAAAACTCCAGCTACGTTGAGCAACTGCACCTGTAGATTTATCAGAAAATGTTATGCTTTGACCTGGACAAATGGTGGTTTGACTTGCAGTAAATTGTGCAGATGATTTTTCTGCTGCATTACTTATTAGTAACGTATAAGGTTGTGTTGTGCCAGCTATATTTCCTTTGTTTGATACTGTTAAGGTATAATTTCCTGCATCAGGTGTTGCCAAGTAAATCATTTCTACATTATCACGTGTATTATCACCAGTAGTTGCGGCATTATTTGGATTTGCAGGATCTAAAATGTACGGATAAAAAATCATGTTATCACTCATCCTAGTTAAACGAATATCTAAGTCGTTAACCAACATTTTTGTAGGATTATTTAGTAGGTTTGATGTTACAGGTGTACCAGATTTATCTGTCCAACTGATGGTAACTTTTAAAGGCTTACCAGCATCAGCACTAAACAATACATTTTGAGGTGTGCCATTCGACAGCACTTTTTCTTCTAATTTATTGGTATTGGAGTCGTTTAAAAAAACAACTGCCGAAGCGGTATTTAACAATCCCCAACCAAATTTATAATCGGGACCAGCAGTTGTTCCCGCTTCATCGGCTGTGTGTATGGCCAAGCCTTTTAAGCTAGCTGAGCGCATAAATTTACCCTTTATGTTATTGTAATGTTGTTGCACCAATATCAGCGAGCCAGATGCTGCAGGTGTAGCCATAGAAGTACCACTCATTTTACCATAAGCTGTATTGCTTGTGCTTAATGTTGAGTATAAATCAACCCCAGGACTAACTACATCTGGTTTAATACGACCATCATCAGTAGGCCCCCAACCACTAAACGAGCTCATTACAACATCACTGGTTTTAGTCCATCCATTACCATTGTTACCACCAATTTTGTTTACAGCTCCTACAGTTAATATATTTTTTGCAGTTCCATAAGTCGAAATACAATCATATCCATTAACACCACCATCTTTTAAAGGAAGCGAAGCTCCTCCAGGTGTTCCATCAGAGTACGACCATGGATTGCTACCAGTATAATAATCTCCACGATCATTTCCTGCAGCTTTACATATTAAATAATAAGGATTGCTAATGGCTATATCATCCCAATCTTGCGCTGCATCATTGTACCAACCAAATTTATAATCTTCTGTGGTACTCATGGAACGATCTCCATACCATGACCAAGTTTTAGAGCCTGAATCGTAATACCATCCACACACATTTCCATAAGAGTGGTTTGAAATTAACATACCTAAAGCAGCAGCTTGAGACATTTCTGAATTATCGTTATTCCAATCGTATGCCTTTAGTGTAGCCATATATGCCATACCTTTAGCATCAGTATCAACTCCAGTTGCTATCATTGTTCCAGCTACGTGTGTTGCATGGTCAATTAGTGAACTAGCACCATCCGTTTGCGTAACCCTGCTTGATGTGGTACCAAATTCTTGATGCGCAACTCTAACTGCACCACCATCCCAAACACCTAATCTGTTTGGCATATTAGCACCTGTTAAACTTGTACCAACTACTCCACCCGGCCATACTTTATTGGTTGATAATGTTTTTCCAGCACCTGTATTAGTTGTGGTGTTGTACACTATGTGACCTGTTTGGGTAACATACATGGCTTGCACAATGGTTCCGTTTGTTGTAGTAACCTCTGGCAAATTGCGATCAGCTAATACCTGTTGTAATTCTGCATGTTGTTTTACATATTTTTCATTAAACAATACCTCCAATGGTTTTGCGGTGTTTGGTATGGCAAATGGTGCAAGCTGAGCCATTGCAGACATTACTCCTGCTGCCATTAATAAAGACAGAATACTTTTTTTCATATAATTATATTTTTCAATTGCTTTCCTTAATTCATCATTCTTTTTGATGTACCTAAGGTTTTTTCTTGTGGTAAAATTTGTTGTGATTTGATGTCGAAATCAACCCATTTTTTCTTGTAATAAAATCTTCCTTTTGCAGTAATTGTTAATGCATTGCCCTTAATTGCCCCATCACATTTAATTTCTATTTTACTTAAATTACGTTTGTTTTGTTTGTAAGTATCATTACTATCAATCATAATTACATGCACCCGCGAAGATTTAATAACAGTATCAGTAAGCGCACTTTCGGGAATATTATTTATTTGAATGAGTTTATTATCTACAGATAAAAAAGCAATGTTAACAGCATTATTAACCCACTCAACTTTGTGAGATTTAATTTTAAAAACGATAGGTTTGTTTAACTGATTAGTTAGTTTAATTGTAGCACTATCATCAACAAAAAATGATGATAAACAAATTATTAAACCGATAAAAAGAAACGATTTCTTATATTGATGCATTAACGCCAAAATTACACTTTTCGAGTAATTTTTAAAGCCTATTTTTTACTTCATAAAATAAGCCATTTATTTGCAATATTGTTCATCTAAATAAATACACATTTTGAAACAACATATTCCTAACGCAATTACCTCAGCAAATTTGCTATTTGGTTGCCTTTCTATTTTAAGTGCAATACAAGGCGATTTAATTATGTCGTCAATATACATTGGTCTATCGGCTGTTATGGATTTTTTTGATGGGTTTGTGGCCCGCCTATTACATGTAAGCGGTGAGTTAGGAAAACAACTCGACTCGTTGGCCGATGTGGTTAGTTTTGGTGTAGCGCCTGGTTTTATATTTTACAACCTTGCTAATACCTGCATGGGACCAGAGTTTTGTATTAACCAATACACCTTTTTATTAATTCCAATATTTTCGGCAATTAGGCTAGCTAAATTTAATATAGACACCCGCCAAAGCGATAGTTTTATTGGTGTACCAACTCCTGCAAATGCCATGTTTATTGCAGGTTTACCCTTAATTTTAGCAAATGATAGTTATGGCATGTCGGCCATCATTAACAACCAATGGTTTTTAATTATTTTTCCGTTTATTTCTGCTTATTTATTGGTAGCCGAATTACCATTATTAGCACTTAAATTTAAAAACTTTAATTTTAAAGGAAACGAGTTTAGGTACATCTTAATTATAAGTTGTATTTTAAGTGTTGTTGTTTTTAAATATGCAGGTATATCATTAAGTATAGTATTGTATATATTAATATCTGTAATTAATAATTTGGTTAAAAATAAATCAACCCAATAAAGCTATTTTACAAATAATAAGTGGCAATGGTTTATACTTTTAGCCTTGGTTAACTCCAATATTTATCAAATACAAGTTGGCCAATTAAACTAAATAAATATGAGTAAAAAAATACGTATAAGTAGTATAATTTTATTATTATTTACATTTACTGCACAAGCACAAAATATTAATTATGCACGTAAAGTAATAAACGATTTGTGTGCGCCCGAAATGTATGGCAGAGGATATGTAAAAGGTGGTGATAAAATAGCTGCAGAATATATTCGCGAAGAGCTTAAATCATCAAGATTAAAATCGTTTACGCAAGATTATTACCAAGGTTTTGGCTTTCCTGTAAACACATTTCCAAACGAAGTTACTTTTGTGGTAGACAACAGCTCATTAATTGCGGGCGAACATTTTATTGTTTCTCCAGGTTGCCCTCCGCTTGATGGTACTTATAAAATGCTTTGGGTTGATAGTGCATTGATAGATAACAAAACAGAATTTGAGAAGCTAGACAAGCTATTTTTAAAACATACTTTTTTAGTAATTGGTGATGTAAAAACACAAAAACTATTGCATCCTGAACGTTTAAAACAAGTTACATCAAACACCTTTAAAGCACGTGGATTAATTTATGCAGCCGAAAGTAAATTAACATGGAGTGTGGCTACCGAGTGGGATAGTTATGCAAAAATATATGTAAAAGCTGGCTTGCTAAAACCCTATCAAACAGAAGCGATAATAAAAGTGAAACCCGAACTTAAAAATTTTAACACCCAAAATATTGCAGCATACATTCAAGGTGCTAAATATCCAGATTCGTTTATTGTATTTACTGCACACTACGATCATTTAGGAATGATGGGAATGAATGCCATGTTTCCAGGTGCAAATGATAATGCAAGTGGAGTTGCAATGTTATTAGATTTAGCTAGTTATTACAGTAAAAATAAGCCAGATTTCAATGTGGCCTTCATATTTTTTGCAGGTGAGGAAGCCGGTTTGTTTGGCTCGTATTATTACACACAAAACCCATTGTTTCCGTTAAATAAAATTGCTTTATTATTAAACCTAGATTTAATGGGCACGGGCGACAAAGGCCTTACCGCAGTAAATGCAACAGAGTTCCCAGATGAGTTTCAGGATTTGCAATTGGTAAATATGGAAGGCGATTTTTTGCCAACAATAGCTGCACGTGGTAAAGCCAAAAATAGCGACCATTATTACTTTACCGAAAATGGCGTTAAGTCTTTTTTCTTTTATTTAATGGGCGATTATCACTTTTACCATGATGTAGATGATAAACCCGATGCAGTGCCTTTAAGTAAATACAATGAGGCCTTTAACTTGATTAAAACCTTTGTTAATAATTATCAATTAGGCCTTTAAATTAAAAACAAAACTGGTTTAGTTAACATTTAAAGGTTGTATAAATGAGGCAAAAACCGTAAAATTACCGAAATAAAAATTACCTATGTCTGTTTTTGGTTCACTTGTGTCGTGGTATTTAAAAAAACGAATTCCGTTTATTGAGGAAATGATGGAGCGTCCGGCAGATACACAAATGCAGGTTTTTCAGAAATTAATTAATCAAGCACGTTACACCGAGTGGGGTATAAAATACGATTACAGCTCCATAAAAAACATACACGATTTTAAACAACGTGTGCCCATTGGTAATTACGAAACCCACAAACCTTTTATTGATAGAATGATGAAGGGTGAGCAAAATATTTTGTGGCCAACAGATGTAACTTGGTTTGCAAAATCTAGTGGTACCACATCAGCTAAAAGTAAATTTATTCCTGTTACATTCGATTCGCTTGAAGATTGCCACATACAAGGCGGCAAAGACTCGTTGATGTTTTATCAACTACAAAAAGAAAGCAGTAAAATATTTGATGGCAAAGGATTAATTATGGGAGGCAGTCATCAAATAAATAAGATGCAAGAAGGCCAATCATACTATGGCGATTTAAGTGCAGTAATGATGCAAAACATGCCATTTTGGGCGCAGTATTTACGCACGCCAGATTTGAGCATTGCCATAATGGATAATTGGGATGAGAAAATCGAAAAAATGGCTTTGGCTACTTTAAATGATGATGTAACCAGCATTAGTGGTGTACCTACTTGGACACTTGTTTTAATAGATAAACTTTTTGAAATAACAGGTAAAAACAACTTGGTTGATATTTGGCCAAACCTAGAATTATATATACACGGTGGTGTAAGTTTTGTACCATATCAAGATCGATTTAAATCACTTATTCGCTCGTCAAGCATGCATTACCAAGAATCGTATAATGCAAGCGAAGGTTTTTTTGGCATACAAGATGAATTGGGCAGAGACGACATGTTGTTGATGCTTGATTATGGCATATTTTATGAATTTATGCCCATGAGTGAATATGGCAAAGAACATCCAAAAACATATTCGATTGATGAGGTAAAAACCAACGAGAATTATGCTTTAGTAATTACTACCAATGCTGGTTTATGGCGTTATGTAATTGGCGATACGGTTAAATTTACGCAACTTTACCCACATAGAATTAAAATTACTGGCCGTACCAAACATTTTATAAATGCCTTTGGCGAAGAGTTGGTAATAGAAAATGCAGATTTTGCCATATCGCAAAGTTGTGCAGAATTAAATGTTAAGGTAATTGATTATACCGCTGCTCCCGTATTTTTTGAATCAGACACAATTGGCACACACCAATGGCTTATCGAGTTTGAAAACATACCAGAAGACATGGAAGCTTTTACCATTGTTTTAGATAATTATTTAAAGCATAGCAATAGCGATTACGAGGCCAAACGTTTTAAAGACATGGCGATGATTATGCCCAGAGTACATGCCGTGCAACGCGGTACTTTTTATAATTGGATGAAGAAAAATGGCAAATTAGGTGGCCAACATAAAGTGCCACGTTTGGCAAATAATAGAGAATATATTGAAGACATTTTAACTATACTTACCGCTCAATCATGATAAAAAACAACACACGAACGTGGTTACTTTTAGTAACTATTTTTACTTGCTTTACCTTAACCACTAATGCACAAGAAAGTGTAGATAATGGAGATGCTTTTTACTTAAGTTATAGATATAAGGAAGCAATAAAAGAATACGAACATGCCATAATTAACAACCGTTCTACTAAAAACGAAGTACATATTTTACGTAACTTAGCATACAGTTACCTTTACACTTTTCAGTATGCAAAAGCCGAACAAAAATTTACCGAGTTAATAAAGTTAGGCGATAAAAAGCCCGATCCAGATGATTATTTGGAGTATGGTAACTTGCTTAAAATTAATGGTAAATACGACCAAGCTCGAGAGCAATATATTTATTATGGAAAGCTATTAAAAAAGGACGCTTACAACATATTTTTAGAAAAATCATTGGCTTGGGCAATCAAAAATAAAGATATAGTACGCCCTGCTACTTATGTTGGTGTTACTAACCTTAATGTAAGCGGGCAAAGTTTAGGTTATACATTTTTTGATGATGGAATTATTTATTCGCAAGCAAAAGATTCGGTTGAAGATGAGTTTACACAAATTTTTGATTTGCAATTTGCACGAAAAGATGATTCAACCAATTTTATGACAACTGAGAATGATATAGTAAGTAATATTAAATTTCCCTTTAACGAAGGTTCTCCCTTTTTAGCGGCTGATGGCGAAACATTATATTTTATGGCAACTGGAGCTAAAGTTAAAGATGGTGAAGTTAAAAAATCTGGCAAAGGAGAAATTAGTAAAACTGGTGTAAGCAATTTAAGATTATACAGTGCTAAATTAATTAATGGTAGGTTTGAGCAAGTACAAGAATTATCGTTTAATAATAAAGACTATAACTTTGTGCATCCAGCAATTAGTGCTGATGGAAATACGCTTTATTTTGCGAGTGATATGCCTGGTGGTTTTGGTGGTTTAGATATTTACCGTACTAACAGAAATACTGATGGCACTTGGACTACCCCAATAAACTTAGGTGATAAAATTAACACCACCGAACATGATTGCTTCCCCTATTTAAAAGACAATAAAATTTATTTTGCATCTAAAGGTCATGTTGGTTTTGGTGGATATGATATTTTTGAAAATACCGTTAGCAATAACTTTACATATGGTACTTCTACAAATATGGGTAAACCATATAACAGCAGTAAAGATGATATCGCTCTTGTAATGAATAAGGATGGCCAAACAGGATACTTCTCATCAAACCGAGATAGCTACAATGGATTTGATAAGGTGTATTATTTTAACAGCAATTACCACCCAATTGTTAAACGTACCGAAGTACCCAAAAAAGATACCGTGTTAACTACAATTGCAGTAAATGAACCCAAATTAAAAGCTGGTGCAAATAAAATTACTACCCAACCTGAATTAGAAACAAAACCTATTGCTAAACCTGCTATTGCAAAAGGAACAGTAATATTAAACAAACCTGTTTATTATGATTTTAACAGCAGTAACTTACCAACTGATTTAACCATTTTAAACGAAGCTGTAAGCATTTGGAAAGCGGATAAATCATTAAGTATACAATTATTAGGATATACAGATTGTCGTGGTGAAGCAGGCTATAATAAAGGATTATCACAAAAAAGAGCCAATGCTGTTTATGCCTATTTAGTAAAACAAGGTGTTGCTGCAAATAAAGTTTCAAAAGCTGGTATGGGTGATGTAACAACAGACTCTTGTATTGATTGCACAAGCTGCCCAGAAGAAGTACATAGCTTAAACCGCAGGGTAGAAGTAAAAATAAAGAAATAAAAACTGACTATTTAGTTCGGTTAATTACATATTCAACCAACTCAATTAAATTGGTTTTAAATGGCGAGTCGCTTACTGTATCTAATATAGTAAGCGCTTCGTTTTTATAATGCTCCATAGCGTTTATGGTATATTTTATACCATCATGCTCGTTAACATATTTAATCACCTCGGCCACCTTCTTTTTATTGTTGTTGTGGTTTTTTATGGTGCTAATAATAAAACTACGTGTGGCACTATCGGCATTATTAATCGTATAAATAATGGGCAGGGTTAGTTTCTTTTCTTTTAAATCAATACCAGTTGGTTTTCCAATATCACTATCACCATAATCTAGCAAATCATCTTTCATCTGAAATGCAATACCAATTTTTTCGCCAAACAAATCTGCTCTATTTGTTGTTCGCTGGCACCAGCACTAGCCGCACCAATAGCACAACAACTGGCAATTAACGAAGCTGTTTTTTTTCTGATAATGTCGTAATATACTTCTTCGCTTAAATTTAAGTTTCGTGTTTTTTCTATTTGCAGAAGTTCTCCTTCACTCATTGCCTCCACAGATTCGCTTACTATTTCGAGCAACCTAAAATCTTTGTTTTTAACAGAAAGTAATAAGCCTTTGCTCAATAAATAATCACCAACAAGTACCGCAATTTTGTTTTTCCAAAGTGCATTCACACTAAAAAAACCTCTGCGTTCATCACTATCATCCACCACATCATCATGCACCAAAGTAGCAGTATGTAAAAGCTCTACTAAACTTGCAGCACGGTAAGTACTATCATTAACACCATTAAATATTTTTGCAGATAAAAACACGAACATTGGACGCACCTGCTTGCCTTTACGCTTAACAATGTAAGTCATAATGGTATCAAGTAAGGGTACGTTACTTTTCATAGCCTCTCTAAACTTAACTTCAAACAAGTCTAGGTCGTTGGCTATGGGGCGTTTTATGTTATCTAATTGGCTCAATTTGGCAGCAAAATAAGCGATTTATTTTAATCTCCTTAATTTGGCTAATATACAATACATTTAACCTGCTTATTTTGTTTACAGTCAAAGTGCTATTAATTTAATAGAATAAACAACCGCTAATCAATTAAATTAATTTACTTGAGATAACTCTTCGTAAATCTTCAATTTACAATTAATAAGTACGAGCCTTTTATTTAAAGTTAAAATTAAGTCCAAGGGTTAAGTAAGCATTATCTTGTTTAAAGTTTGAATTGGTAAGATTTACGCTATAACCGTATTGAAGTTGTAATTTTAATTTTTCAAAACCGCCTTTTATTGTGATGGCTGGTTCTAATAAAAAGTTTGCATCATTGCTTTTTAAATAAGCGTTTTGATCAGTTTGGTCATAAATTAAATCACCATTTATACTGTTATAATTTAGGCTAACAATTCGAGT
The DNA here is from genome assembly GCA_034676125.1 of Bacteroidia bacterium. Classification (GTDB taxonomy): domain Bacteria; phylum Bacteroidota; class Bacteroidia; order UKL13-3; family UKL13-3; genus UBA6183. Next base: position 5,225 of record JAUCCO010000059.1, on the reverse strand, counting down.
TGAAATAGCTGCGGTAAAATATTTTGATTTATAACCAAAGTTGGGTTGAATACCATATCGCATAATATTTGCTGAAATTTTTCCGCTTGTTTGTGGATTTGCAGAAACGGTAGAAGGAAAGTGATTCTCCATACTTCCGAAGCCAACAATACCATAAGTTTCAAAAACAAAATTATCATTAATGGGCTTAAAATAACCTCCGCCTAATTCAACAAATTTACCTGAACCGCCATCTCCGTTATTTATATCAGCAGGAATAAAAAGACCACCATTGGCCATAATTGCAAACCCATTTGTTAGTCCATAAGCTCCTTGAAATTCAACTTGATTGCCATTTCCAGAAAGTGTAAGATTGGTTTCACCTTGTTCTGATATTAACGGTACGTTCTGTGTATTTGGGGTATAAAACTTAGGACTACAGCCCGCTAAAAATATACTAGTAAGTATAAGTGTTGTTTTAAAGTATTTCATAATGTTTTGATTTGCCTATATAAGTCCAACTCTATGCCACGGATAAATAAAGTGTATGAAAAAACACGATTAGATGTATGAATATTAAAAGCCTGAAAAATTGTTTTTATTATGCTGAGTAACCGTTAACAAAGCTGTTTCATAAATAAAAAATCATTTAATAAGCAAGACAGTAACCTAATAAAATGATTATCAATGTAATTAAACCAACAAAACATAAGCATTTAACAATAGCTTCTATATGCATTAATTGATAACAGAACGATTAATACATTTATTATTGGTTAATTAAAGGTCAAAAAAATGGTGATATTAAAAGTAAAATTCAGGTGTCAACAAGTACCATAAATTACTCAATATTCTTAACCAATAAATAGAATAGGGAAAACAAAAGCCTATTTGGGGAATTAAACTCCCAATGCATAAACTAGCCCAAAACTCAATTACAGTAAGGCACAAACCATATAACTACAATATATTCAGGTAAAGGTATAAGATGTAGCTACCGATTAACAAGTTTAATAGCCGCTTGTTAAAATCAATTTGCGGTGTAAAATACTAAACGTATTTTTGTTACGTTAATTAGAAAGAAGGTAAAGGTATCTGCAATCTATTTGCAGTATATATACCAGAAAATCTTATCTAAATAGTAGTGTATTTGGGGTAAGGATAGTTTGTAATTAAGGCGGGAATCGAAAGTTTCCCGCTTTTTTTGTTTTTAAGTATATTGCAACAATCTTATGGCAAAAACGCAAACAAAATTTTTTTGTAAAACCTGTGGTGCAAGTGCATCTAAGTGGGTGGGCAAATGCAACAGTTGTGGAGAGTGGAATACTTTAATTGAGGAAGTAATTCATAAAGAAAAAACCGAGTACAAAAAAACATGGAAACAAGAAGGTGCAATTAAAAGTGTGCTAAAGCCCGTATTGCTTTCGCATGTTGAACAAGGTTCTGCCCATAAATATGCCATTAAAGATTTAGAATTAAGTAGGGTTTTGGGTGGTGGAATTGTACCCGGCAGTGTAATACTAATTGGTGGTGAACCAGGAATTGGCAAATCTACTTTAATGCTACAAATTGCCTTACAGCTTGATGATAAAAAGGTACTTTATATTAGTGGTGAAGAAAGCGAAACTCAAATAAAAATGCGGGCCGAAAGATTACCTTTTAGAAACAATGAGTGTTATTTATTTACTGAAACATCAACCCAAAAAATTGGAAAAGCTTTACAAGAACTGCAACCAGATATTGTGGTGATAGATTCTATACAAACTTTACAAAGTGAATTAATTGATAGTACACCCGGAAGTATTTCTCAGATTAAAGAAACAGCTGGCGACTTAATTCGATTTGCAAAAGAAACCGGAACACCCGTTTTTTTAATTGGCCATATTACCAAAGATGGTTCGTTAGCAGGACCAAAACTTTTGGAACACATGGTTGATACCGTATTGCAATTTGAAGGAGATAGAAACCATGTATACCGTATTTTGCGTACCACCAAAAACAGGTTTGGAAGCACCAGTGAAATGGGTATTTACGAAATGCATGGAGCTGGTTTACGAGAAGTAAGTAATCCTTCAGAAATTTTAATTTCGCAACGTGATGAAAACTTAAGTGGTATTGCTATTAGTGCTACAATAGAGGGTTTACGACCTTTGTTAATTGAAACGCAAGCATTGGTGAGCACCGCAGCTTATGGCACACCACAACGAAATAGCAATGGATATGATGGCAAAAGATTAAATATGCTTTTGGCCATTTTAGAAAAAAAATGTGGCTTACGTATGGGCATGCAAGATGTGTTTATAAACATTACAGGTGGCATACGTGTGGAAGACCCAGGAATAGATTTGGGAGTGATTGCAGCAATTGTAAGTAGTTACCAAAATGTACCCATTGATAGTAAAATTGCTTTTATTGGTGAGGTTGGTTTAAGTGGCGAAATTAGGGCCGTAAGTAGAATTGAACAACGTATTAGCGAAGCCGAAAAGCTTGGATTTACTAGTATTTACGTAAGTAAGTTTAATAAAATACCCAAACAAAAATCAAACATAACTATTGTAGAGGTTAGTAAATTAGAGGAGATGTTAAATTATTTGTTTGGATAGCAAGTTGATTGCAGTTAATTCATTTTACAAATTATTTCCCCAATAGAATATGTAACATATGTTTTCTAGAATATTAACGCAAGTTCTATCAATATCTGATAATGAGAATTAAGTTCTATTTTAAAATATAACTGAAACTAAAATCAATCTCCAAATGGGTTGCCACCCAAGCCCGCGTTACTTTTAACTCGCTGTTGTTTATTGTTTTTTAGCCTCGTTGATTGCTGCGCAGTTTTCTTGATAAAAAAGTAACCAAAAAATCAATCCCGAAGCTTCGGGATTACGACAATTTTACTACAATCTACTGAGTATGTTTTTCGCCACGCAATCCAAGCCACTGCGTTTCAGGATTGCTTACACAAGCCCACTGCACAAACATCCTCATTGATTGTTAAGTAAAATTCTCAGAGGCCGATAGAGCCCATCAAGCATTGCTTTACAATAAGAACACTAATTATTTCGATATGAATTGATGATAATTCATTTGCAAAATATTAGTTTTCTGATATACCAGATTTTTTATTGCTTAAAGCTTAACCCTGCATTTTTTAACAACTGCCTCAATTTAGGCAAACTTGAAGGTCCAAAACCATGAAGCGTTAACAACTCCATTTCAGATTTTTGGCTAAGTTCTTTAATTGTATTTATTCCAGCACTTTGCAGGGCACGCCTTGCTGGAGCGCCTAGAATTGACATAAGACCTGAATTCTTATTGGCTTCTTTTTCGCAAATTGGGCAAGATGGGCAATCACTTGTTTTGATAAATTGATGCCCATTTTTGCATCTTCGTTTTAGCTTTTTTAATGCTGCCTTTTTTGTATTTTCTTTTGCCCTAAACTTTACTATTTGTTTAATTAATATAAATGGCAAAGGTTTATCTATTGGGAACTGAATGGCTCCTTTTGAAGTTTTATAATCTAACAACTGCTTCTTAAACTTTTCGATACCTGATGGTGCCGGATAAAAACCAATGTGTTTTTTGTATGCCGCAAAATGTACCAAATTACCTTCAAGTATAAAAGTGGGCATGCCATAATTAATGGATTCAGTAGCAGCAGGGGCTGCCGCTTTAATGTGTTGCCTTAATTGTTGTAAAACAAGTTGCGTTTCTTCATCAAAAGTGGCAATATATAAATCAATATTATTGATGCTCATATTATTGGTTTTTAAATATTGTTTAATCTTCGTTTAAAGCCGTAATTTTTATCTCTACCCTCCTATTGGCCGATTGTTCTTTTTCTGTAATTGCTTTAGGAAAAAGCATTTGTTTTGAACCATAACCTACTGTAGAAAAACGTGAAGATTGAATACCTGCTTCAGTTAAATAACTGGCAATTTTTTCAGCTCTTTCTATAGAGAGTTTAATGTGCATTTCGGTTTCATCAACTTCCAAATTACCACTTGCATCAACCCCATTCACATGTCCTTCAATTATTATTTCAAGTTTAGGATTGCGCTTCATCAACTCCACTAAATTATTTATGGATGTTTGTGCTTCAGTTAATGGAACATCAGAATTTGGCAAAAAATTAATTTGTCCAACTTTATATTTATTCCCCTTTTTTAGCGTTTGTAATTGCGTTTTTAACAATACCGGTTTTGCTTTTGGGTTAATGGTTATGGTTTCAAAAAACGATTTTTCGTTAACTATCGTAAGTTGGTATGTTTGATTTTCGTCAATAGCATGTTTTAAAATATATTGTCCTAGTTTGTCTGATTTTGTAGTTGCAATTATATTTCCAGCTTTATCGCTTAATGATACATCAGCCACAACGGGTTCGGCATTTTCGTTGGTAACTTCACCTTTAATTACTTTGATGGTGGCTAATTCAAAATCAATAAAAAATCCTTTTCCAATATCGTAAACATTATCTACCACCAATAAATATTGCTCACCCTTTTTAATTTTAATTTGCTTTGAAAACTGAGCACCAGGACCAGCTTTTGAAAATTCATTTTTTGCTGAGGCATCAAGCCCTGTTATTCCTTTATTTGATAAATTAACACGACTTAAATTACTTCTAATTGGTAATAGTTTTTTTGATTTAATGTTATTACAGTAAAACGAATCAGTAATTTTATACAATAAAAAATCATAATCATTTGATGCATCAATTGGGATAATTTTAAAGTTTAAATCCCCATCCTTTCCGCATTTTAACATATACCATGCGCTGTTATGCTCTTTAGCAAAAGCACTTGTACTTAGTTTATTGTTGGTGGTTATTTCTTGCACTTCGCCAAACCCTTTTGGGGCAATTACAGGTCCATACCTATGGCTTTTATAAACAGATATAGTGGTAGCTAATTTACAATCTGCTTTTGCTGGAAGTTGCTTGGTATTTGTTGTTTGTGCAAATAAAAAACTGGGTAATACAATATTTAAAAGTAGGGTTATACAAAATTTCATAAGGGTAAAATTGATAGGTTAATGAGGTATTACATCTATATTTCTTGGGTAATAATTTTTATCGAATTGGTTAAAACTTTATGAATCGGGCAAGCATTTGCAACGGCCAATAAACGCGTTCTTTGTGTTTCATCTAAGCTTCCAATAAACGAAAGTTTGCGATTAATTATTGTTTCATTGGTTACTTCATCGGTATTTATTGTAACCTGAATATTTACTTCCTTTAAATCACA
>JAUCCO010000058.1:0-19037 GCA_034676125.1 Bacteroidia bacterium | reverse complement strand
GGTATTTATGGAGATGCGCGTTATGATATTGCTAAATTGCGCCACAGTTTGGTGGGGTTATATGATTATGTGGTAGGTGATTTGTTTCAAATAAACAAAACCGAAAACGGGTTTGATTATGAATTATTTGAAGATGATAAAAACAAACAATTGGCCTTATATACAGACAAGTGCATTGAAGCAAATGGATACGACCTTAGTGAGATAAAACTTATTGAAGGGTTATTATTTTTAAGCATGATACCCTATCATGCCGACTATAACGAAAGACAGTACATGATGTATGTGAGAAGTGTGCAAATTTTGAATGAATTGATAAGATAAATTAAAAAATGAGAATAGTTATTGACTTAGACGGAACCATTTGTACCCTTAAACAAAAACACGAAACCTATGCAGAAGTATTGGTTAAACCGGGTGCAGTTGAATTCATAAAAAAACTACGTGCAGAAGGTCACTACATCATTATTCAAACCGCGCGTAACATGGCTACTTGTGAGGGCAATGTAGGTAAAGTGATGAAAAACGTTGGAAAAATAACCTTAGAATGGTTAGAAAAAAATAATGTGGAATACGATGAAATATATTTTGGAAAACCCAATGGCCACTTATACATTGATGATAGGGCTTTACGATTTGAAAACTGGAATAGTTTAACCGAAGAAAAACTTAACAGTTTAGCTCAAGAAAAATAATAATACCATGCTGCTAATTATACCCATGGCCGGAAGAGGTAGCCGATATGCAAATGAAGGTTATAGTACGCCCAAACCACTTATTGAAATTGCAGGAAAGCCCATGCTCTACCACGCATTTCAATCGGTAAAAAATGTTGCTTACAGCAAGGTTATTTTTATTGCCCTAAAAGAGCACGAAATACAATATGGTGTAAGTGATATGATTAAAAAACACATCACACAAAATTTTGAATTGATTTTAATTGATGAGGTAACCGAGGGTCAGCTTTGCACGGTACTTAAAGCTGCTAGTTTTTTTAACGAAACAGAATCCATATTAATTGCTGCATCTGATTCGTATATAGAAAGTAATATTGGCGAAGAAATAACACAAAGTAATGCTGATGGAATAATATCAGTAATTGATTTACCAGGTGAACAATGGAGTTTTGCGAAAACAGATGTGAATGGAAACGTAACTGAAGTTGCTGAGAAAAAACGCATTTCAAACCATGCAAGTACAGGGCTTTATTATTTTAAAAACAGCATGGTATTTATGGAGGAAGCCAATAAAATTATCAACCATAAAGAAACCACAAAGGGCGAATATTATATTATACCTTTATACAGCAAGCTCATAGCAGAAGGTGCTCAAATCAAATTATCACATGCCAAAGCCATGTGGGACATGGGAACACCAGAGGCTAAACTTAAATTTGAAAATTATTTAAATGACAAAAATTAGAATTGGGCTCTTGGTAAACGATTTAACGATACCCTATTGGTTAGCTGAATCAATAAAAGATATCCTGCGTTCTGATTATGCAGAAATAGCTGTAATTGTTAAAAGAAATCAGGGTCCATCAAGCCAACCAAAAATAAAATTTTATTCGACTCTGCTAAATAGCCTTCCATTAATTGTTGCCACTAAACTAGACCAATTTATATTTAAAACACCCCATGATGCATTAGCCCGTACCGAAATATCAAGCATATTACCGGATTGCCCAATTATTGAAGCTGATACAGTTGAAACCAAACATACTGACCGCCTAACCCAAGATGCAATAGAAAAAATTAAAACCTATGATTTAGATTTACTCTTTCGCTCTGGTTTTAAAATATTAAAAGGTGATATACTAACAAAAGCAAGTAGGTTCGGAGTTTGGTCTTTTCATCATGGTAATAATAGGTATTACAGAGGAACACCTGCATGTTTTTGGGAAGTATATCAAAACACGCCAACTTCAGGATATGTTTTACAACAACTCTCTGAAGTTTTAGATGGAGGTATGATTATAGCAAAAGGAGAAGTACCTACTGCAAATTATTCTTTACACAAAACTAGGCAAGCTGTTTATTGGGATGCACAGGGAATGTTGAACCTTACACTCCAAAAGGCACATAAAATTGGATTAAATAATTTTACAAGCAGACTGAAAAAAAATAGTGCGATTAGCGTATACGACAGACCTCTTTATTACTCACCAACATTCGTTCAGAGCATGCTTTATTCAGTAAAAATCGCTTGTAGATGGATTGCTATAAAAACAAAAAAGTATTTGTTTAGGAACGTAAATGATTGGCATATTGGATGGATGAACAGGAATGAAATGTATTCATTCCGGAAAATAAAGAAAGTTTATCCTCCCAAAAAACACTTTTGGGCTGATCCATTTATTGTCTCCTACAAAAATGAGGAATTATTGTTTTTGGAAGAATTTGAATATGCCAAAAATAAAGGCAGAATTATTTACTTAAAATTCGATAAGACCTATAAAAGATTCCATAGTCCTATATCAGTTTTGGAAACCGATTACCATTTATCTTTCCCTTTTACAATTGTTGATGATAATGAACTGTATGTAATCCCTGAAGCAAAAAGTAATAATACTATTAGTTTATATCAATGGATAGACGAAAAACTTGAATTTAAGTGCGACTTGATTGCCAACATAAAAGCTGTTGATACCAATATATTGTTTAAGGATAATAAATATTGGTTATTTACCAGCCAACAAGTAAGTCAATATGGAACCATATTTCATCAACATATTTATTACGCAGATTGCTTAGAAGGACCTTATCTACCTCATGAAATGAATCCAATAAGTAGTTCTAATAGGATATCACGAGCTGCAGGAGGGATTTTAAAAATTGGTAATCATTATTATAGAAGCAGCCAAGATTGTAGTGAAACCTACGGTAAAAAAATCGATTTGTTCAAAATTGAAGAATTGACCACCGAAACATACAAAGAAGTATGGGTTGAAACCATTGAAGCAGAATGGGACAATAAAATAAATAAAATACATACACTGAATCAATCAGAAAACTTGATTGTAGTTGACTTATATGGAAAAATTAAGCGATAGTTTAATTACAGTTTGTATTCCAAACTTTAATTACGGCTCATACATGGATCTCACATTAGAATCATTGAACAATCAAATCGATAAAGATTTTGAAGTCGTGATTTCCGATAACTGTAGCACCGACAATTCTATGGAAGTCATAAAAAAATGGGTTCCATCATTTGCTAAATATAAATTTTCACAAAATAAAACCAATGTAGGATTCGGAGGTAATTTAGATAAGTCTGCAAAAATGGCCAGTAATCAGTTTATGATTATGTTATCGTCTGATGATGTTGTATATCCAGAGGCTATTTCAATTTACAAAAAATTTATAAGTGCGGTTCATGACAACTCCCCTTCTCAGAAATTTTTCTTTGGAGGACAACCAGACATGATAGATAGTAATGGTCATTTTATAGATAAACTATCCAAAGGTGATAACTTATGGTTTGATTCAGACATAGATGAAAAACTCACCAATAAAATGGGATTTAAAGTTTACAAAGTAAGTTCAAGTGAAATGCTGAAAAGGTGTTTATTGAACTTTAAAACGCCATTACACTTTATTACGGTATGTTACCCAAAAGCAAGTTATGAAGAAGTAGAAGGCTATGGAGGTGCCAGAATGTATAACCCGGATAAGTGGTTTAATTGGAAACTACTTGAAATGACTGATAACATTTATTATTTAGACACCCAGACATTTCAGTACCGCTGGCATAACAACAACCAAGCTAATCAACAACGACAAAACCAAACGTTAAAATATTGGTTGGATGAGTACCGAAATAGTTTTGAAGTAACAAAACAGATGCTCGAAAAAAGTGGATTAAACGAAACTCAAGTTCAACAATCATTTATTGACAGGTGTATTATTCCTTATGTTTATAAGCATTTAAAAGAAAATAACCACTATTTATCCAAACGTATATTTAATTTTGGCAAGGCTTGTTATCCGAATCAAATCAATAAAAACAAGTATTATTTTCCCATGCAATTTATATTTTTTAACAGAATAACTGCTACTATAACCAGTAAACTTCTTCAATGGACTACTACGAAAAAATAAAAATATCTGCAGGGAAAAAACTACAATGGGTAACCTTTTTAATGGCTTACCCATTTTGGGCTATTGTTCAAAATATATCTTTTTTTGTAATGATTTCATTTTACATAAGTGCTTCTAGATATTCTGTAAAACTTTTCAGAATTGGAAGTTTAATGTCAATTGGAGCTGTATTTTTGGCGCTTGCATCAATTATCTCGACTATAAGCGCTCAAATGAAGTTTGGAAATGAATACTTAATGAATTCATTAACAGTATTACCAAATTATATTTATTGGGCAACCATGATTATTGGTATTGGTAATATAGCGTTTAAGGTAACTACCATTAATAAAATTTTTAAAACTATATTTTGGGGTACCCTATTAAGTATTATTAGTTATAATTTTTTATCTCCAATTTTAAATATAATTCCATTTTATAGAAACCTCTCTCCAAATGGTTTTGCATTTGTACTAATCATTTTTTCACCAATTGCAACTTCATATCTTCATACTAAAAAGAAAAATTTATTGTATACTTTAACCTTTATTTTAATAGTTACATTAGCTGGATTTTTGTCAGGTAGTCGGTCTGGCTCTTTATTAACTTTATTTGGATGTTTCACTGTACTAGCAATTAATAATTGGATGAATATGTTTTTAGTACTTTTCACTACTATTTTCTTATATATTGCTGCCCCTCAGATATTAGAGAGCCCAAGTGTAAGAAATTCAATTAAATCATTAAATCCAAGAACCTATGCATTATTGTATCAAACAGAGGAGACCTTGGAAACAGATAGATCTTATTTAACAAGATTAGCAATGATAGAAAAGGGGATGACAATCTTTAAAGAACATCCAATTACAGGAGTGGGACTTAATAATTTCACAAAATTAACTTTCGATATACAATTTGACTTTGAAGGTGGCCAATACTTAGAGAGCAAAGAAGACTTACTCGGGTCATCCATAAGTGCTCATAATTCGTATATTAGTTTCCTTTCCGAAGGAGGAATTTTGCTATTTTTACCTATGTTGTTTCTTATGTTTTATCCTTTGATATATTTCGTAGCTAAATTCAATCAAATTAATGGTATGCCTCAAGCCTTATTTATTGCAGTATTTGTAATGTGTATTCACTCTTGGTTTATCTCAAGTATGTTAAATGTGTATGCATGGTTTTTATTAGCAATAGTTAATTCGTATATCATCTATAAACGTCCAACACGAGAGTTATGAGATTAGGTTTTTATTACCATGTTCCTATTAACCAAAAAGAAGAAAATATTATATTCCCAGGATACCTAGGTGTATTTATAGATGCATTGGCCAACGAAGTTGAGCACCTTACTTTATTTTTACACCAAGCCAATACCCACGAAGAAAAAGAACTAGACTATATTATTAAAGCAACCAATGTTACTTGGATAAACTTGGGCATACGCACACCAGCATGGCATAGGTCATTTTTTCATGGAAAAAGCCTAAATCGTTTCCAACAACAACTTCAGCAATGTGATTATTTACTAGTGAGAGCTCCAACTCCGTTAGGTCCCTATTTTTATAAATACATTGACAGAAAAAAAATTGTATTTATGATAGTTGGTGACAATAAACATGGTGCACAAAACTTTAAAATAAATAACCTACGCGATTATGTAATTACCATATATTTAAGGATAAACGATTACCTATTTGACCTACAAATAAAAAAAACAAAAGTATTGGTAAACTCAGGCAGTTTGTACAATAGATATAAAGAAATTGCTTTGAGCATATATCGGATAAAAACAACCACATTAACTGCCTCAGATTTTTTTGAACGAATTGATACTTGTATAGGAGATAAGATAGAATTGCTATATACAGGAAGAATCGATAAAGCAAAAGGATTGTTTGAATTGATAGAAGCTACTTCATTATTAATTAAAACTGGATACCAGTGTAAATTAAACATTGTTGGTTGGGAAATAAAAGAAGGTGCAGTTGTAGAAACCCAACTTAAAAATTATGCAGAAAAATTGGGAATATCAACTGATGTTATTTTTCATGGTAAAAAACAAGTTGGCAAAGAACTAAATCAAATGTACCGCAAGGCCGACATTTATACCATACCTTCCTACCACGAAGGTTTTCCGCGCACAATATGGGAAGCCATGGCCAATGGATTACCTGTAATTACAACTCCAGTAGGGGGAATACCAGATGAGTTAACCAATGAAGTGAATGCATTGTTCGTTTCTCCAAAAAGTTCAATATCCATTAAAGAAGGTGTTGAAAGAATAATTAAAGATCAATCGCTACGTAAAAAATTGATAAGTAACGGACGAGAAATGGCAAGAATTAATACATTAGAAACTCAAACAAAAAAAGTGGTAGAATTAATAAGATCAAACTGTTAATTTATCTCTTACTAAATAAATTGATTATTTTTTCAATTGAATTGAGTAATTAGTTTAATAAGTAGATACGCCTCTAGCATTATTAGTTTAAACTACAATCAAGGAATTAACCTAGTGAATGCAACCATTACAAAAAACTTAAATATTAATAGGATACAAAGTCCAGCATCAACAATAAGAGATCTCTTGTTTAGTAATTAAAAGAAAGAAATCGTTACAAACCGAAGAATGATATTAAAACAATAAATTATGGCAAATAAAAACAGCTTAAATATTTTAGTAACCGGTGGTGATGGCTTTATTGGCTCTCATTTGGTAGAGGCCTTGTTACATGAAGGACATTGTGTAAGGGCTCTTAATTACTACAATTCATTTAATTTTTGGGGGTGGCTCGAAGATATTAAGCATCCGAATTTGGAAATCGTTTCTGGTGATGTAAGGGATTATAATTATTGTTTAAAAATTACGGAGGGCATAGATATCGTTTATCATCTAGCCGCTTTAATAGCCATACCATATTCATATCATGCGCCAGACAGTTATATTGACACCAATATTAAAGGCACTTCAAATATTTGTTTGGCAAGTCAAAGAAATAATGTGAAACGTATCATTCATACTTCCACAAGTGAAGTATATGGAACAGCTAAATATGTCCCTATAAACGAAGAACACCCCTTACAGCCCCAATCACCATATAGTGCTTCTAAAATTGGAGCAGATGCAATGGCTATGAGTTATTACAATGCATTTAATTTGCCATTGGTGATAGCACGTCCGTTCAACACTTATGGCCCTCGTCAATCTGCAAGAGCTATTATTCCAACCATCATCACACAATTGGCGAATGGTAAGAAGGAAATTAAATTGGGTGATTTAACACCTACAAGGGATTTAAATTTTGTAAAAGATACTTGTAAAGGATTTTTGGAGCTTGGCAAAGCAGGTAACAATGTTATTGGTCAAGTGGTGAACATTGGGTCTAATTTTGAAGTCACCATGAAAGATGTGTTTGATACCATCAATAGTATAATGGGAACCCAAGCACAAGTAATAACAGATCAGGAAAGAATCAGGCCGGAAAAATCAGAAGTTTTCAGACTTTGGTGTGACAATAAAAAAATCAATGACCTAACTGGATTTCTCCCTGATTACAATTTGAAAACAGGCTTGGAAGAAACGGTAAAATGGTTTACCAACCCTAATAATCTCAGTAAATATAAATCGGATATATACAATGTCTAAACGAGCAATTATACTAGCAGGTGGCAAAGGAACTCGCCTAAAGCCTTATACAATAGTTCTGCCCAAACCATTGGTACCCATTGGAGAACTTCCCATACTTGAAATTGTACTCAGGCAACTGAAGCAACAAGGCTTCACTCACATTACTATAGCAGTTAACCATATGGCCGAATTAATTATGGCATTTTTTGGTGACGGTAGTAAGTGGGGAATTAAAATTGATTATTCAGTAGAGGATAAACCATTAAGTACCATGGGGCCATTAAAACTCATAAAAGATTTACCCGAAAATTTTTTGGTGATGAATGGTGATATATTAACCGATTTAAAATATAGTCAGTTTTTTGATCAGCATGTTAAGCAAAATCATTTATTCTCAATTTCTTCATTTACGAGAAAAGACAAAAGTGAATATGGAATACTAGAAACTAATGAAAAGAATACATTAACTGCTTTCAAAGAAAAACCAGAATCGACTTTTGAAGTAAGTATGGGAATATATGCTTTGAACAGGCGCGTTTTGGAGTTCATTCCTGAAGATACATTCTTTGGTTTTGATCATTTAATGTATGCGCTAATTGACAACAAAAAAGAAGTAGCAGTTGTTAATCACGATGGAATTTGGTTAGATATTGGAAGACCCATTGATTTCCAAAATGCAATTGATTTGTTTGAAAAAGACGGCAATAAATTTCTGTAGATGAAAATTTTAATCACAGGATCAAGTGGATTCATAGGTAAGCATTTAGTAACATTTTTAAAAAAAAATAGTGCTGAAATTGAAGTTGTAAATTGGAATAAATCAGAAGGGGATTTGACACGCATTGAAACCGGAAAGGAATTGATGCAACTAAACAACATAGATAAAATAATACATCTAGCGTCAAATAACTTTGTACCTGAAAGTTGGGAAAAGACTGCTGAGTATATTATAGGCAATTACACATCAACGTTCAACGTATTAGAATACTGCAGACATAAGGGCGCGGAATTAGTTTATATCAGCTCATACATGTATGGCAATACAACTAATATACCCATTAATGAGAAGGCAGAGATTAAAGTGAACAATCCATATGGTTTTTCAAAACTATCAGGTGAGAACTTGTGTCGATTTTATCAGGAAACGTTTCAAGTACCTTTAGTTATTTTAAGACCATTCAATATTTTTGGTGTAGGTCAAAGAGAAGATTTTTTAATACCATACTTGGTAGAACAAATCACAAACCCGAGTAAAAAGATTGTTGAAGTAAACGATATCAATCCGCGCAGGGATTATTTATTTGTTGATGACTTCTGTACACTCCTCAATACAGTAATAGTAAATCAACAAGAATCTAATGTATTCAATGTTGGTTACGGTCAATCTTACTCGGTAGGTCAAATTATCGAGAAAATAATGACTATAAGTGGCGAGAAAAAAGACATTCATTCCAAAAACATTGTAAGGAATAATGAAATAAACGATGTGGTTGCAGACATTTCAAAAGCCCAAAAACTTTTAGGTTGGGAGCCCAAAATATCTTTTGAAGAAGGATTGACTCAGATTATTAAGTTTTATCAAAATCGATATGGAAAACCATAAAATTATTTTTGTAATGCCCGAACCTTCTAGTGTGGGAGGTATGAAAGCCATTTCGAAAATGTATTACGATTTAGGAATCTTTGAGCATCACCAATACCATCATTTTGATTCAACTTTTTCTGGTTCACATAAACTAGGTAGATTTTTTCAATCAATACTACTCAGATTTAAATTCATCATGCTGTTGATTAAATTAAAACCCAAGGGGGTATTTATCTATACATCATCTTATTGGGGATTTTATGACAAAGCATTTTATGCATTAATCTGTAGATTATTTAAAATAAATTCAGCATTGAACTTGGTTGGTGGTGAATTTTTCAAGTTCTATCAAAGTAATTACTTTCACCGTAACATGGTCAAAATTTTCATCAGGTTTCCACACAAAGTAATTATAGGTAGTACAAGCTGGGTTGACTCTTTTCAGAAAGAATTTCCTAAAATAATATACTATGTCATACATAATCCTGTGATTCTTAGCAAACCAGAGGTCGATGGTAAGAAAAAAGGTTCTACAGTCAAATTTATTTTCTTCGGTAGATTAGTAAAAGAAAAAGGGATAGAGGAAATTATTAATGCTATCGAGCATTTGAAAACAATTACTAATCTAACGTTTCATTTTGTATTTGCAGGAAAAGGTCTATGGGCTGACTATATCAGAGTTAGCCTGGCAGAAATGATCAATACCGGAATAGTATCAGTTCATGAAGATGTTAGTGAATACGAAAAAGATAAACTATTAAAGTCATCAGATGTTTTTGTTCTGCCATCGCATGCAGAGGTATTGCCAATCTCTTTGCTAGAAGCAATGGGACATGGGCTTCCTGCGATAATTACAAATGTTGGAGGTATGAAAGATGCTGTTATTAATGGTTATAATGGATTTGTGATAGATGATTTGAATGATACAACACAAGAACTTATTCAACTTATGCTTTATTTCATGGAAAACCCTCAGCAAACTGCTATAATGGGGCAAAGGGCATTGCAAACGATAGAAGAACAGTTTGAGTTTAGTGCTATTTTCAAAAATAAAATTAATTTATTTAAGTAATTATCGTTCTACTTGAAATCCTTTTACAAGGAGAATTTTCAATAGTAAAAATTAAACTATAAACGGAAAAACAGTTAATCTACTTTGAAAAAAAAACAGCAATTTAAATCAGATAAAAAAATCCTCTACCTACTGCCCAGTCCATCAATGGAAGGCGGCATGACCATTACAACCCACATGTTTTATGAGGTTGGGCTATTTAACAACCCAAATATTAAACACTTTAATACCAGCTTTACTTGGAGTGACAATAACTTAATAAGAATACTACAATCGTTTTTATTAAAAATACAATTTATTTTTAAACTAATATACTTTAGGCCACATGCCATATTTGTTATTGCATCGCCATACTGGGGTTATTACGATAAAATATTTTATTGTTTTATCGCAAAGTTATTTGGTATAAAATCTTATTTCAATAATGTATCTGGGGGGTTTGTGCATTTTTATGAAAAAAACAATTGGAATAAATTTTTAATTAAAAATACCATTAATATTCCTAGTGCCGTGGTACTTGGAACTCCATTTTGGACAACCTACTTTAAATCAAACTTCCCTAAATTAAATACCATTGAAATAGCTAACCCAGTAATTTGCGACAACTTTTGTGTAGCAAAAAGTAATGATTTAAAGCACGACAAAATTAAAATTGTTTCAGCTTTTCGTATCACCAAAGATAAAGGAGTGGTAGAGTTGGTAGAGGTAATAAAACAGGTTTGCCAACAAACTGACCAATTTGAATTTACCATTTTAGGCGATGGAAGTGAATATGCGTGGATGTGTAATGAACTAAGCGAATTATCTAAAAAAGGATTAGTACATATAAAAGGATTTTTAGAAGGTGATGCAAAAGTTAAGGAAATTGTAAATGCAGATGCCTATTTGATGTTAACCCATTATGATATGATGCCTATTGCCATTTTAGAAGCCATGTCAGCTGGATTGCCCATCTTTTCTACCCGAGTAGGCGGCATTCCGGACATGGTTGAAGAGGGACAAAATGCAATATTATTTGACCTGCATCAAACAAATGAAGTTACCAATACCTTACTTCAATTCGTAGGCAAAAAACCACAATTGAAACAAATGGGCGAAATTTCAAGAAATATTGCCAAAAAAAAGTATAACATTGAACAAATCATTAACCAACAACTCCACGTAATTAATAAGGACAATAAACCTACTTATTTAAATTTAACTTATTTGTTAATGACTTTTTGGACGAATCTGATATTTCAATTACAAGGATTGCCTATACGCAAGGCAGTAAAGGACTTAGCGCGAATATTAAATTTACAACCCGTTGAAAAAGCAAAATGGATTGAAGAAAAAAAATGGGAAATAGTTTCGTATCATTATAAAAACAATCCTTTATATAAAAAACTAATTGGAAATAAAATCCCTTCTGATTGGAATGACCTACCCAAAATTACGAAGAAGCACTTGCAAGGAGAATTAAGTGAATTATTAAGTACGCCATTTAACAAGAAAGATGTTTATATAGGAAATACATCAGGCTCATCAGGACATCCATTTTATTTTGCAAAAGATAAATATACACATGCTTTAACTTGGGCATATATTCGTAAAGTATATGCAGATTACCAAATAAGTCCATATGATTTACAAGCCAGATTTTATGGTATACCTCTTGAAAAATGGAGCTATAGAAAAGAGAAGTTAAAAGATTTTATTTTAAGAAGAGAGCGCTTTTCAGTTTTTGATTTATCAGACGAAAATATCGAACGTTACATAGAAGTATTTAAACGAAAAAAATTCAAGTACATTTATGGTTATACCAACTCCATTGTATTATTCTCGCGTTACCTAATTAAAAATAACATTAGTTTACATACTCTTTGTCCCAGCTTGAAACTTTGTATTGTTACATCCGAATTGTGTACTGATGAAGATAAGGAAATTATAACTCAAGCGCTTGGTGTACCTGTAGTAAGAGAATATGGTGCATCAGAATTGTGCTTAATTGCTTTTGATCAACCAAAAGGTGGATGGCTTATAAACAATTCAACCATTTTAGTGGAAACGGAAGAAAAAAACGGTATCGGGAAAATCTATTGTACATCATTATTTAATAAAGCATATCCAATGATACGATATGAAATTGGCGATATTGGCGAAATAGTAGAAGATAATGAGGGTAACCAATACTTAAAGGAATTGCTAGGAAGAACAAACGATAATATTCTTTTACCAAGTGGTAAAGTATCACCAGGGCTTACGTTCTATTATATTTCCAGAAGTATTCTTGAATCAAGTGGAATATTAAAGGAGTTTATTATTAAACAAATTGCCATTGATGAGTTTGTTTTTGAAGTAGTAAGTGAGCAGGAACTATCTGATAATATATTAGCCGAAATAAAAACAAAGGCAGAGCTGTATTTAGAAAAAGGATTAAAAATAAACATTGTAAGAAAAGAATTTATAGATAGGCCTGCATCAGGAAAAATCAAGCATTTTTATTCGCTAATTAATTGAACAAAAAAAATAACATAACCATACTCACCCAATATTTTCCACCCGAAATGGGGGCGCCTCAAAGTAGGTTATGGGAAACAGCGGTGGGTTTACAAAAAAGAGGCTGGCAAGTTCATGTAATTACAGGCATGCCCAATTACCCAACAGGTTTAATATTTAAAAACTACAAAGGAAAAATATACACCACAGAAACCATTGATGGGATCACCATTCAACGGTTTTGGCTATATGCATCAAACGCAAAAAAAACTTTGCCACGTATTATTAATATGCTTAGTTTTTCTTTTATGTGTTTATTTTCGTGGTTCAAATTAATCCGTATTCGTCCGCAATACATCATTACAGAATCACCTCCACTAACACTTGCACTAGCAGGCTTAGTATTAAGCAAAATTAGTGGTGCCAAACACATTATGAATGTATCAGATTTATGGCCACTTTCAGCTTTCGAATTAGGTGCTATAAATAAAGGTAAATTATACAATACACTTGAAAGTTTAGAGAAATTTTTGTACCGTAATTCGTTTGCATGCACGGGTCAATCTCAAGAAATTGTAACCGCCTTAATAAACAAAGGAAGTAAACGCACACACTTATATAGAAATGGTGTAGACTTTGATCGTTTTATGCTTGAAAAACCCAACAATAATACCTCCTCAAAAAGAATTATTTATGCCGGTTTATTAGGTGTTGCACAAGGCATTTTAAACCTTTGCAAACAAGTTGAATTTAAAAAGCTAGGGTTTGAATTTCATATTTATGGCGATGGCGCAGAGAAAAAAGAAATTGAGGCTTTTCTTTTGGCCAATCCGGGCATAGGAATTTATTACCATGGCAATGCAGCACGTAATGATATTCCTAAAATATTACACCAATACGATTTAACCATAATACCACTTGTAAAACCAATTTTCGGAGCAATTCCTTCTAAAATATATGAGGCAATGGCTGCTGGGTTACCAATAATATTTGCTGGCGGTGGAGAAGGTGCAACTTTAATTGCAAAACATAAAACGGGTTGGGTTTGCGAACCTTCTAACTTTATTGCAATTACCCAAACACTGGAAAAAATAACTCATTTATCGAATGATGAGTGGACTCAATTACAAAAAAACTGTAAGCAAGCAGCCGAACATGTTTTTAATAGAGAATCACAAATTAATCAACTTAACGATTTCTTAAACCTTAACTAATGCATGTAACATTAATAGCAGGAGCAAGACCTAATTTTATGAAAATTGCTCCCATCATTGCTGAAATAGAAAAGCAGCAAAATTTGGGTGAAAAAATACAGTACAGTTTAGTGCATACAGGCCAACATTTTGATGAAAAAATGAGTGCCTCGTTTTTTAAGCAATTAAATATTCCAGAACCAAATGCCAACCTTGCATGTGGTGGTGGTACGCAAGCTGAACAAACTGCTGCAATTATGGTAAATTTTGAAAAATATTTATTGCAAAATCCGACAGATTTAGTTTTAGTAGTAGGTGATGTTACTTCAACCATGGCTTGTGCAATTGTAGCTCAAAAATGCCATACTAAAGTAGCCCATGTGGAAGGTGGAATTAGATCTGGAGACTGGACGATGCCCGAAGAAATTAACCGATTGGTTACCGATAGCATTACCAATTATTTTTTTACCACAACCGAATTTGCCAATCAAAACTTGTTAAAAAGTGGAGTAAGTAGTAATAGTATATTTTTGATAGGAAATACCATGATTGATACCTTGCTGAAAAACGAAAGTAGGTTTGTAAAACCTTCTTTTTACGATACTTTAAGTTTGTTACCCAAAAATTATTTGGTATTAACTTTACACAGGCCAGCTAATGTTGATGAGCCTGAAAAGTTAAAAGAATTGATTACCGAAATAATTGCAAACACTGAAGATGCTTTTATTATTTTTCCTGTTCATCCCAGAACTCGTAAGGTACTAGAACAAATAAATATTAACGACAGCAGGTTGTTTTTATGCGAACCACTACCCTATTTAGAATTTAACTATTTGGTTAAATATGCAAAAGCTGTTGTTACCGACTCGGGTGGAATAACCGAAGAAACAACGGTACTTGGTATACCTTGCATAACACTAAGAGATAGTACAGAGCGACCAGAAACATGTACCATTGGAACCAATGAACTTATTGGAACTAACCCAAAAGCTATAAAACCAACACTCGAAAAATTATTTTCGGGTAATTGGAAAAAAGGTGGCATCCCCATGTATTGGGATGGAAAAGCAGCAGAGAGAATTGTAGAGGTACTGCTTAGTTTATGATAAGAAATTCAGTTATTGTTTCTATTGCAAAGGAGGGCTTGTTTGAAGAAAAATTCATTCAAAACTTAAACCAAGAACTTGGCCCATACGATGAGTTAATTATAGCGAAACCTGCTGACGAATTTGCATTAAACAACACTGATTTCCCAAACATTAAATACATCAAAAACACCAACACATTTGCTCCTTCGGGTATTAATTTATGCATAAAAGAAGCAAAAGGAAATTATATTTCATTAACAGGTGCTCGAAGTTTTGTAAGTACTCATTATTTTGAAAAAGGCATTAAAATATTAGCCAATAACCAAAAAATTGGATGTGTTGGTGGTCAAATTATTCATACCGCAAATACCCCCACAGGCAAGGCCATTGCTAAGGCTATGGGTGCGCCATTAGGTATGGGCATATTTAGTTTTAGAAGTTTACAAGACAGTGGTTATACGGATACCGTAAGTGTACCAGTATTTAGAAGGGAACTGATAGAAAAAGTTGGACTGTTTGATGAAAACTTGATACGAAATCAAGATGACGATTATAGCTATCGGATTAAAAAAGCAGGATATAAAATTTGGCATGAGGCGACCATTAATTCTACTTATTATGTAAGAGAAAATTATAGTCAATTATCAAAACAGTTTTTTCAATATGGATTTTGGAAAAACTATGTCAACAAAAAACATAAAACCATCACCACACTTCGTCAATTAGCACCTCCAATTTTTATATTGGGGTTATTAATATTGTTAATTGTATCACCATTTTTTCTAGCCATTACATTCTTAATTTACCTCACCGTATTGTTCACCGAATCAATAGCAATTTGTAAGTTTAATATAGTTGAAGCAATAAAAACCACCATTGCATTTGGGGTGATGCATGTAAGTTATGGTTTAGGTTATTGGTATGGATTATTTTATGCCTTTATACTTAATAAACCAGCCCCCGATTTAGTAAAAAAAATAACCAGATAATGATTCAATACGCAACCCAAACCGATTTAAATAAAATAGCCAAGTGCCACATTGCTGCATTTCCAAAATCTGTAACCTCTTTGTTAGGCGAAACTGTGGTAGCATCTATGTTGCAATGGTATTTAAGCGCACCCAATAAATTTTTATTTTTCGAAGAAGAAAATGGTGTGGTGCAAGGATACTGTGGCGGATTTATAATGGATGGATCTGATGCTTATGGTTCGGGTAGTGGCATGACCCAATTTGGGTTTAACCAAGCTGCTGGAGCTTTTGCCAGTAAGCCGTGGTTATTATTTCATCCAGAAGTTCGTAACAAATATAAATTTATATTAACCAATGTTGCTCGTAAATTAGGGTTGAAAAAAGAGCAGCCTATGGCCATTTCAGCACCAAAACCAAAAGATGCTTTATTAACCGCAGGACTAGTAGTAATTGGTGTTATTCCTAATTTACAACAAAAAGGATTAGGCTCTAAACTTCAGCAAGAGTTTGAAAGAAAAGCGATTGAAATGGGTGCAAAACAATTATCCTTATCGGTAAGAAAACAAAACGAAAGGGCCATTAAATCATACCATAAAAACGGTTACAAAATGAATGATGAAACTGAAACATCATTTATAATGACAAAAATTTTGTCTCACTAAAACATGAATACATCACCCATAAAATTTGTTGTTATAGGTTACGGCCATATTGGTAAACGACATGTGGAAATGTTGAAATGGAATCCTGAAGCGGAGTTAGTTGCCGTAATAGATAGCGATAAAAATAAACAAACAGCGTTAGCCGATTTGTATCCTGGCGTTCCGTTTTTTGAAAGTATAGATAGTTTTCTGCAATCAGCAATAGAAGCAGATGTAGTTAATATTGCTACACCTAATGGTTTACATGCCGAGCAATCTAAACAATGTTTGTCGGCTGGAATGCATGTGGTTATAGAAAAACCAATGGGCCTTACCAAACAGGCTTGCGAAGAAGTTATTTATAAAGCTTTACATCATTCAAAACATGTTTTTTGTGTGATGCAAAATAGGTATTCGCCACCAAGTGAATGGTTAAAAGAAGTGGTAACATCGGGCATTTTAGGTAAAACTTTTATGGTGCAGGTAAATTGTTACTGGAACCGTGATGAACGTTAT
The DNA here is from genome assembly GCA_034676125.1 of Bacteroidia bacterium. Classification (GTDB taxonomy): domain Bacteria; phylum Bacteroidota; class Bacteroidia; order UKL13-3; family UKL13-3; genus UBA6183. The sequence continues at coordinate 1,780 of JAUCCO010000058.1, read as the reverse complement.
TACAAAAAAGAAGGTTGGCACGGAAAAAAAGACCTTGACGGTGGAACTTTGTTTACGCAGTTTAGTCATTTTATAGATTTAATGTATTGGGTTTTTGGCGATATTACAGATATAAAAGCAAATTTTGCCGACTTTAACCATGCCCAACTTACCGATTTTGAAGACTCCGGATTTGTTACTTTTAAATTTATAAATGGTGGCATGGGCGCTTTAAATTATTCTACTTCTGTTTGGGATAAAAACCTAGAAAGCAGCATGACCATTATTGGTGAAAATGGAACAGTAAAAGTTGGTGGTCAGTACATGGATAAAGTAGAATATTGCCACATAAAAGATTACACCATGCCTGAGTTACGTCCAACCAATCCACCTAATGATTATGGTCCATACAAAGGAAGTGCAGCCAACCATCATTATATTATTGAGAATGTGGTAAACGTTTTAAAAGGTCGTAGTGCAATTACCACCAATGCCCTTGAAGGCTTAAAAGTGGTTGATATTATTGAGAGGATTTATCAGCTTAAATAGAGGATTTACCGCAGGGGTTTTACCACAAAATTTAACCACAGCGGGCACTGCGAAAAAAAACAACGAGCACTGCAGTTTTTTTAGAAGAGCTGTCTTGAGAGAGGTTTAACCACCGATTTAACCACTGCGGACACAGCGAAAAAACACAGCGAGCACGGAAGGGTTTAGGAAATTAATTAAGTCGGCAGCGACTGACTACGAATCTGCTAACCGCTGCGTCCGCTGTGGTTTCCTCTTACTTTGTGCCCGCTGTGGTTTTCTTCCCTACTCTGTGCTCCTCCCCAATTTTTAATTCGTAATTTTTAATTCTTAATTGATACACATCTCCCACGACATAGATTGGCTTAATCCGCTGCATCCATATTCGGTAATAAAAACAATTACGCATGGTAACAAGTGGATCAATACATCGCAGTTATTTAACCCCAATATTTTTGTTGATGGAATAACACAGTTATTAGCATTAAACCAAAGCCATCAAATAAATTCTATTTGGCATATAGGTGCACCAACTACACATACCTTCCATAGATTTGGATTGCGGTATAATACCAACTCTAATGCATACCAAAAAATTATTAGTGAACTATTAAATGCGAATGCTGAAATAGGTTTACACAGCACCAGCTACGAAACTATAACTAAACAAGCAGAAACCTTAATGCGGGTTATCCAAAAACCCATACAATATCACCGCAGTCATTTTTTACAATACAATTCCCAAACGCTCTATTCCCAATTAGCAGCAGCAGGCATAACCACCGACTTTAGTTTAGGTGAAGCCCGAAAAATTTCCCTTCCCGAAGTAACATCTGCTTCACAAAACATCCAACAAATTCCAACCATTTTATTTGACAACATCTTCTTTTTTGAAGCAGCAGAAACCGTATTTGAACAATTTAAACAAACCTTAAAAACTGCTCAAAAACAACAAAAAGACGTTGCAATTCTTTTCCATCCCGAAAATTTCCTTATCAACTCAGCACTTAAAGAATATTACCAAGAAACGTTGAGAATTATTAAATCAATGAAATAAAATACCTACCCAACAAACTCGAGACCCAAACTATTCAACCCATAAAAAACCACAACCACTAAACCACCCAAAATTAAACCCTCCTCTTCGAAGAAAACCCAGAGGAGATGTGAAGAACACCACACCAAAACCATCCAACCCATAAAAAACCACAACCACCAATCCACCCCAAATCAAACCCTCCTCTTCGAAGAGGAGCTGGAGGAGATGTGAAAA
>JAUCCO010000057.1:0-19151 GCA_034676125.1 Bacteroidia bacterium | reverse complement strand
GTATATAATATTATTTTGCATGGTAAATTGCAGCGCTGGGGCTGATGTTGGATTGTTTACCAAAGTAGAATAAGTTGATGCCTTATCGTATACCGTTGGAAATACTTCGCCATTATAAGTGTTTACAATATTGCCTGCCATGTCTTTTACGCTTCCAGTTATGGTTACTTTTGATAATGCTTTTAATGTATCAGTAACATCTATAAGTGGTTTATTGTTTATGGTTGTTGTTGCCACATTATATGTTGGATAAGCCAATGTCATTACTGCATCTCCCAATAAAGTGAAATTACGTTCATTATTATCTGTTGGCAAATAGTCGTTTTTTGTTAAACGCATAATTTCGCCCATTGGTTTAGGATTTATTTTTGATGTGGAGTCTAATCCAATTCTGTTATAAAAATAACTATTTAATAATGTGTTGGAGTATGCATTTACTAATCTTACTGTAGTAAATAAACCAATAGAACCGCCTTTGGTATTTAAAAAAGTTAACTCACCAGCCGACACCCTTAATGGGTCATCAAATCTACTAAACTCGCATGTAGCAGTAACAATTAAAGGCAAACGGTTTGTGTTTGTCCATCCGTTAATGTCTTCATTGGTTAAAATACGCTCTGCTGCCCAGCCTAATTCACCACCATGCCCAGTGTAATTTATAATAAAACAGCCTTTTTGCACTGCATCAACAATAGCTTTTTGGGCTGATGGATTTCTTTGTCCACCGGCAACTACTTCTTCTCTATATGCATCAATCCAAATTTTTTCGATATTGTAATTTTTAAATCTATTGGTTACGCTATTGGCCATGTTATTTGCATCATTCTGGTGAATGTTATAATCTTCATCATCCGATACAAAAGTTATTTTATTGCGCCAATCGCTCATTTTATCACCGTTAAAATAATTGATAATTTTATCTACTGCATTTTTGGCTTCAGTTTGGTTTGATATAGGTAATCGCCCAATGCCTAAATCTAAAAATTCTTTTGGGTCAAAACCACTGTCCCATAAACCTTCATTAGGATCTAAAAATCCATAATAATCATCACTACAATAAGATACTATTGGCGACTCTGTAAACACACTTTGATATGTAGGAATGATATTGGTGTTATTGCTTATGCGGTATTTATAATCGTATGATGCGCGACCAAATAAAGTTACATATTTTACCTTATCTGCATTGCTTGTGCTTCGGGTATAAAACATGCGTAAAAAATCTCTAATTGCACTTACATCTTGTGCGCCACTCGAAAACTCATTGTAAATATCATTAACATTTATTACATGTATTTTTAATCCTTTTTGTTGATGAAAAGCGGCTAAACGTATTGCGTCATTATAAAATATTCCTGGTGTGATATAAATTGCATCTGCCTGGATTAGTCCGTGTAGGTTTTGGTTTGATATTTTACCAATAAAACTTGGTACCCAATAAGAGGATGCATCACTTAATCCTGCAAATTCGGTAAACAAAGTGGTGTTATTTATAAACGAGCTGGAAGTTACCAATAGCTCTTCTACATTTTTAGTATCTGTAACATTAAATACCCTAGCCGAAGCAGGTGCTCCAGTTATGTTATATTGTGTTGCGCCAGGGTTTTGAGGTGCAGTAACTCTATATAAAACTTGGCTGCCATACCATGATAAATTGGCCTTCGTGTTAATTTCAAAATAATCTAACCAACCAATCGAACCTCCCGGTGGATTGTCGTATTTGTAATTAATATTTACTGTGGCATTGTTGCTATAAAATTGCGATACAATAGGTCCGTTAGTGCGGTAATAATAGCCATCATAATTGGTGCCAACCGTTGGGATATTACTATGCGAAAACAAATAGGCGTTATTAACAGAAACATCAAACCTTGATGGCGTTATTAATGAGCGAGATGCTACTACTGATTTAATAATAATAGAATCAGCAGGATTATGTCCATCTATGTAAAATGAAAAGTTTTGGCTGGGCACTCGGTCAAAAGCTTCACCCAAAAATTGTCTGCCACTTCTGCCATAATTTAAAGCATCAAACTCGTGAGAGAAACAAAAGGTCTGGAAGTTTTGCGTATTAACTATTGTAGGCTGAGTTGTTTGTTTGGCAATGCGCTTGCCATTGTTTGGGCTAAAAGTTATAAAATAGTATGTAGTATCTGCATAAATATTTTTTTCGCGTTGTATAAAGTTGCCTTGTTGTTTCCATACATCAAATTGAGATTTTCCATACATCAATACATAATCATTTGCATCAAATACACCATCGTTTTCTCCAATTACTAAAATGGCATTTTCAACTAAATCATCTGGTCTTGGTGCTGCATTGGCTTGTGGTAAAATTCCTGGCCCGTTTCCGTATATTTTTATAGTTCTAGGGTCAATAGATGAAATATTTATGCCATTTTGTTGGAAAAAATTTCTGTCTAATTTATGAAAACCCGTTTTTATTACTGCAATTTTATACCAATCTCCACTAGCTAAGACCGATGTTGTGGTAAACGCCTTTTTACCCAATCTTTGTATTGGAGGTGTAATGTCATAAGTTATCTCAATGACAAAGTTTTGGATTAGTAAGACTTCGTTTGAAGCAGCACTAAAAACCAAAGGTAAAAAGGAAACACCAACAACTGAATTTCCATTTTCTAACCCTTTTGTTAGTTGTAAATTGTAATCTTTTAATGTTTTAAGTAATTCTTGATTTTGTATTTTGCTTTTGATACCTATATTGCCAAATGTTATTTGTTTAATTTCTACATTAATATTTGTTGCATTTGTGTTTAATCTAAACACTTCGTTAAAATATGGGTGGTAAAATTGTTTTGAAGTGATAGAAGCGTCTTTAAAAGTGATAAAATGGGGAAATATCAACTCGGCTTTTGAAACATTTTCTTGCTCAATCCAGTTTATATTCCTTTGTAAACGAAGAATTGCAGCGTTTGTTTGTTGTAACATTAGTGCTGTAATTGAAAAGATTACGAAAAATATTTTTATGCGTGGCAATAAAAATTGCATATAAGTTAACAAATTATTTATAATTGAAAGATACATTGGCTGCGAAACATAACGTTAACAAATGAAATTAATTATATGTTTATTACCAAAACAGGGGGTAATATAAACAAAAAAAATAAAATGGGGGTATGTTGAGTTAAGTTATATAATTTACCTAATTCAACAATAAGGTTTGACACTAAAATGAAATTGACACTTTCGACCAAAAGGAAGTTATTTATATATATGGTAATAATGTTAGTTGTAAAATGCGACCTGTTAGCTCAGGACCCGCACTTTTCGCAATTTTACGCTAATCCTATGTACATAAACCCTGCATTTGCTGGTAGTACAAACCATGGCAGAATTGTAACAAATGCCCGTAACCAATGGAGTAGTATTGCAGGTACTTTTACCACTATTGCGGCTTCCTATGACGAACACTTTGATGTAATAAATGGTGGCTTTGGAGTAATGGTAACGCGCGATCAGGCAGGTATTGGTTTACTTACTAGTAATGCTGTTACTGCTGCATACTCATATCAAATTCCAGTAAACAAATACCTTACTTTTAGAGCAAGTGTGCAAGCAAGTATGATTCAGAAAACCTTGGATTTTGGAAATTTTACTTGGGGTGATCAAATACTTAAACAATTCGGAATTGTTAAACCAGTTACTGGTGAAAATCCTCCTAACCCATCAATTGCAATACCGAATTTTGGGGCTGGTTTTGTGGGCTACACAAAATTTGTTTTTGCTGGTTTTGCTGTTCATAACTTAACAGAGCCAAGCCAAGCTTTTTGGAATAACTACGATAGTAAGAACATAATTCATAGAAAAATTACGGCACATGCAGGGGCTCAAATTCCATTAGTTAAAGGTAAAAAATTAAAAGATAATATGAGTCTTTCACCAAATGTATTGTATATGCAGCAAGGTAATTTTTCGGAATTAAACCTAGGTTTATATTATAATAAAGGTTCTTACATTGTTGGAACGTACTTCCGCCAAACCTCAGCAAATACTGATGCAGTAATTTTCTTGCTTGGATTAAGATACGAGAAGGTGCGTATTGGTTATTCATATGATGCAACAGTATCTAATGCTAGGCCAGGTGCCCGAGCATCACACGAAGTTTCTTTATCTTTTGAACTGAAAAAACGAACCCCGAAAAGAACAATTAGGGCAATTCGTTGTCCAGAGTTTTAGTTTCGAATTATTTTAATACATTTGTATAGCTTATACATGCACTTATGCCTTTTTTTCGTGTTTTCATAATAATTGTTGGCTTTTCATTGCTTGTAACTAATGTTCAAGCTCAAGATCCACAATTTAGCCAGTTTTATGCTGTGCCGCTTTATACTAATCCAGCCTTTGCCGGGGCTAGCGGAAATATGCGATTTAATGCTGCTTACAGAGATCAGTATATCGGCATTAATAATAATTTTAAAACAACCTATGCTAGTTTTGATGCCCATGTAAATAAACTGAATGGAGGTATTGGTGTAAGTTTTTTAAATGATGTAGCAGGTGATGGAAGATTAACAACTAATCAAGCAAGTTTAACTTATGCATTTTATACCGCATTAAATCGTAAAATAAGAATGAGAGCCGCTGTTCAAGCTACTTTTGTTCAAAAATCATACGATTTTAGTAAGTTTAAATTTGGCGATCAGATTGATGATAGATTAGGATTTGTAAACCCCACTCAAGAGCCAATTGGTTCACAAAATCGTATGTATCCAAACTTTGCAACAGGAGCTGTTGTATATAGTGAAACTTTTTTTGCCGGTATTGCCATCAATAATTTAATTGAACCTAATCAATCTTTTTATTACGAAAATAGTCCTAAAGAAGAATTTAAATTACCCAGAAGATATACCATACATGCAGGTTTAAATATTGATCTTACAAAAGAACGAGACGAACAACAACGCATTGTATTATCGCCAAATATTTTATACATGAGCCAACGTAACTTTAATCAGCTAAATATTGGTACCTATATAAAAAAACAAGCTGCTATTGCTGGATTGTGGTTTCGTCAAACAAGTAAAAATACCGATGCTGCAATAGTTATGTTAGGTATTAAGTTTCCTAAGTTCAGGCTAGGTTATAGTTACGATATAACCTTGTCGGGTGCGAAAACAGCCACAAATGGTTCGCATGAACTATCTATGATTTTTGAAATTAAACCAGTCGAAAAACAAAGAACAAGATTGAAAATTATTCCATGTCCAGCGTTTTAATCAAAAAATTCTAAATATTATTAGAATAATTACATTTATTTTACGTTATATTTGAAAAATTTAATACTTCAAAACGAATTAATATGAAGCAGGCCACAAAAGTTTTTATTTTAGCAGCACTAGCCCAATGCGTCCTTATTGGCACAGGCTGTAAAAAACAAAAGTCGGAGACTACCGGCTGGCAATACAACAACGAAAAGTGGGGTGGATTTGAAAAGCCAAAGTTCCAAGAGCAAGAAACTGGTCCAGGTTTGGTTTTTGTTGAGGGTGGTACTGTCACTCTAGGTAACTTTGAGAACGATGTTATATTTGAACGCAATGCCTTAAAACGTAGGGTTTCAATTCCTAGTTTTTATATGGACGAAACTGAGGTAACCAATTTCCATTATTTGGAGTATTTATATTGGTTAAATCGCGTGTTTGTTGATAATCCATTGGTTTATCTTGGTGCTTTGCCAGATACATTAGTTTGGCGTAACAAACTTTCGTATAACGAACCTTACGTATTGTATTATCTACGTCACCCTGCCTACAGAGAATATCCTGTAGTAGGTGTTAGTTGGTTACAAGCAAAAGCATACACAGATTGGCGTACAGATCGTGTAAACGAAATGATTTTAGCGCGTGAAGGTTTTATTGATCTTGATGTACAAAAAACTACTGGTGAAAACAACTTTAATACAGAAGCTTATTTACTAGGTTTATACACACCAACTGTAAAAAAAGAATTAAGAGATTATGCTCCAGGCGGAAAAACCCGTCAAGTGCGTATGGAAGATGGTATACTTTTACCTGATTACCGTTTACCAACAGAAGCCGAGTGGGAATACGCTGCGTATGGATATTTATCACCAGAATACAATGAAAATATTGATGTTAAACGTATTTATCCTTGGGATGGTTTAACCATGCGTAGAACTGATACTGAGCAAAATCGCGGTACAATGTATGCAAATTACATGCGTGGTAGAGGCGATGCAGCTGGTGTTGCGGGTAGGTTAAATGATGCAGGATTTTATACTGTACCAGTTAAAAACGAAGACTATTTACCTAATGATTTTGGTTTGTACCATATGGCAGGTAATGTAAGTGAGTGGACAATGGATGTTTACCGTCCTTTATCTTGGGAAGATGGACAAGAAATGGCACCTTTCCGTGGTAATGTTTACAAAACAAAAGTTACTGATGCGGATGGTATAATTGAAGAGAAGGATAGTTTAGGCAGAATTCCATATAGAGAAGTAACAGAAGCGGAAAATGCTAAACGTAGAAATTACCGTAAATCAAACAATATTGGTTTTAAAGACGAAGTAGAATATGCTGATTTAGACCAAAAATATGATTATGGTGTAACCAGCTTAATTCAAAACACTGCACGTGTATATAAAGGTGGCTCTTGGAATGATAGGGCATATTGGATGACTCCAGGTTCAAGAAGGTTTTTAGATGAAGATTTATCAACCTCTACCATTGGATTTAGATGTGTGATGGATAGGGTAGGTGATCCTCGAAAATCAAAATAAACACCAATAAATTAAAAAATTTAAAAGCTGTTTCAATTCAAATTGAAACAGTTTTTTTTATGGATGCATGTTAGCATGTATTAGATTAGAAGTAACAAAAGCCTGCCTAAATTATGCCTTTTAGGATTAATGTAAAAGTATTTGGTTTAATAAAACTACCTTTGTTATAAGTGCACCATAATTTTAAAGCACTATACAAAACATGACATTTGACGATTTAAATTTAATTGAACCCATTTTAAAAGCATTAAAAGAAGAGGGTTACACCAATCCTACACCAATTCAAGCACAAGCAATTCCACCACTATTAGAAGGTATAGATTTATTAGGTTGCGCGCAAACTGGTACAGGAAAAACAGCAGCATTTGCAATTCCTATTATTCAATTATTATATAATAAACGTAACCAAGAACGTAAGCGTAAATTAATATCAACCTTAATACTTACACCAACCCGCGAACTTGCCATACAAATTGATGAAAGCTTTGAATCATATGGTAAATATACAGGGCTAAAACATACGGTAATTTTTGGTGGAGTTTCGCAGCACAGTCAAACCAATGCTTTAAAATATGGCATTGATATTTTAATTGCTACCCCTGGCAGGTTACTAGATTTAATGCAACAAGGTTTTGTTGATTTAAACCATGTTGAGTTTTTTGTACTTGATGAGGCTGATAGAATGCTTGACATGGGCTTTGTACATGATGTAAAAAAAGTATTAGCAAAATTACCAAAGAAAAAACAATCACTGTTTTTTTCGGCTACTATGCCACCTCCAATTATAAAACTTGCAGATACCATTTTACATAATCCAACCAAAGTTGAAGTAACCCCTATATCATCTACATCCGAAAAAGTTGAGCAACATTTATATTATATTGATAAAGGAAATAAAAAATCACTACTAATAGATTTGCTTGCAAAAAAAGACATGCGCAGTATTTTGGTATTTACAAGAACCAAACATGGTGCAGATAGGGTTGTAAAAGACCTGCTTAAAGAAGGGATTAAAACAGCAGCAATACACGGCAATAAATCTCAAAATAACCGTCAAAATGCATTAAATGATTTTAAATCGGGAAAAATACGCGCATTAATTGCGACAGATATTGCGGCACGCGGAATTGACATTGACAAATTAAGCCACGTAATTAATTTCGAAATTCCTAACATACCCGAAACTTATGTTCACCGTATTGGCAGAACAGGCAGGGCAGAAGCAAGTGGTATAGCAATAAGTTTTTGTGATGCAGAAGAGCGCGAATACATTAGAGATATTGAGAAACTTACCGGACAAAAAATACCTGTAGTAGAAAATCATAACTACCCAATGAAAGACTTTAGTCCTGCGCCTAAAAGCGCAAACGATAAAAGACACTCTAAAAAGGGCACACCCAATGGTAATGGTAGAGCAGGAAATACTGGTCCCAAAAAGTTTAAGGCAGCAAATACAAATAATGATGCTAAACCGCAGGGTAATAAAAGTTTTTCTGGCAGGCCAAAACCTAAGCCAAATAATTCAAGCAGATCATACTAATTAAAGCTTAGCAAACATAAGAATTTAGCAGTTTTTATGTTGCTTAAAGCTGCACTTTAAATAATTGTCAATTAAAATATATTACTTCAAAACAATAATCGTTGGCATAAGTCAGGCAAAAAATTAAATTTGCCCAACCGTTAATAAGTGCAAAATAATTAAGTGTTACATTATTAAGTTAATACGTATTATTAGTTTTGCCTATTATGCTAAAACCGACTAAACATTATGTCTGAATTTCAATTGGTGATGCCCAAAATGGGCGAAAGTATTGCGGAAGCAACTATTATCCGCTGGGTTAAAAATGAAGGTGATGATATCGCTGCTGATGAAACTATTTTAGAGATAGCTACAGATAAAGTAGACTCTGAAGTGCCATCACCTAAAAGTGGAAAACTTATAAAACGTTTATTTAACGAGGGCGATGTGGTTCCCGTTGGAGCTGCAATTGCTATAATTGCTATTGAAGGAGGTGCAACTGCTAGTCCTGCTGTTCCAGTGGCCGAGGTTAAAACTGCAATTGCCGAAGTGGAGAAAACGGTGACCGCAGCAATTGATACTACCAGCAATATTAAACCAACTAATAGTGGTGGAGCGCGTTTTTATAGTCCATTGGTATTAAATATTGCCAAAGAAGAAAATGTTAGCATGGCCGAGCTTGAGCAAATTGAAGGCACAGGTAATGAAGGTAGAGTTACCAAGCGAGATATATTAGCTTTTGTACAAAATCGAACTACTGCACCTGCGCCTGCTACTAATGTAGTTAGTGCTACTCCTGTTGCTCAACCTGTAGCTACAGCACCAGTTTCAGCACCGGCTGTTAAAGGACCAAAGGTTACATTAATGGCAGGAGACGAAATTATAGAAATGGACAGGATGCGTAAAATCATTGCCGAAAATATGGTAATGAGTAAGCAGGTTTCTCCGCATGTTACTTCTTTTGTTGAAGCTGATGTTACCGAAATGGTAAAATGGAGAGAGAAAGCTAAAAAAGTATACGAAAAGCGCGAAGGCGAAAAAATTACATTTACACCAATGTTTATTGAGTGTGTTGTAAAAGCCATTAAAGATTACCCAATGATTAATATTGCTGTAGACGGTACAAATATCGTTAAACGCAAATCAATTAATATTGGAATGGCTGCTGCTTTACCTAGTGGTAATTTAATTGTGCCTGTGCTAAAAAATGCCGATAACATGAACCTAATTGGATTAACCAAAATGGTAAATGATATGGCTAATCGTGCGCGTACAAATAAGCTTACACCCGATGAGATTTCTGGAGGAACATTTACACTAACAAATGTTGGAGGTTTTGGTAATGTAATGGGTACGCCTATTATTTTTCAACCTCAAGTAGCAATTATGGCTACAGGCTCCATTAAAAAGAAACCAGCAGTTATGGAAACTGAAATGGGTGATGTTATTGCAATCAGGCACATTATGTTTTTATCTTTAAGCTACGACCATAGGGTTGTTGATGGTTCGTTAGGTGGTTCGTTTTTACGAAGAGTTGCCGACTATATGGAACAATGGGATATAAATAGAGAAATTTAATTTAACCGATAAACTAAAGGCCATTCAATTTATTGAGTGGCCTTTTGCATTTATTAAATTTGTATAAATTTGATTCACTTTATAAGCACTTGCCGTTTTCCAATAATTATCATAATATATTAAGTAATTTAAAAGTATGTTTACATATATACTAACCAAAAATGAAAGCTTTAAATCATCTATATAATATCATTAAAATAAATAATGACGCCTTGGAGGTTTTTGCCAAAATGCCATTTGATGGATTAATATATTATGATTTAATTACGCCAGCTAACACATGGTTAAATAATAAACTATTAACAACATTAGGTTATGATAGTAGCGACAAAATAGTGGTAACTGATATTGTTAAAACCGATACATTTAATAGTTTTATTAATAAGGTAATTGAAAATAAAGAGGAGTCGCATGAGTTATTTTTAAGCCACAAATTAGGTAAAAAAATATGGATGATTGCACATGCTGTTTTTTTTGAAAATGACACTAAAATACTTATTACATTAAATAATATTACAATAAATAAAGAACGTGAACAATTATTAATTGAGTGTAATAAGCAAGCTAATATAGGTTATTGGAGCTTGGAATTATTAAATGAACCCAAACTACATTGGGGCGAGGTTACAAAAAATATTCATGAAGTTGATATTAGTTACAAACCTGATATTAAAACGGCATTTGATTTTTATAAAACAGGTGTAAATTTAGCAGAGCTAACAAATAGTTTTAATAAAGCTATTAAAGATGGCATACCATATAATTTAGAGTTAGAAATTATTACTGCTAAAGGAAATGAAAAGTGGATAAGAACGATTGGTACACCTGAATTTGTTGATGGAAAGTGTATTCAAGTTTTTGGAACTTTTCAGGATATAACCAACGAAAAGTTAATGTCGCAACAATTAATCTATGAAAAGATTAAACTTGAAAATGCCATACAAGTAACCCAGTTGGCTACATGGATATGGGATATTCAAGCCAATAAATTAAGTTATAACAACCGTTGGGCTGAAATTATTGGTTATACGCTCGAAGAGATTTCACCAATAGATGTACATACTTGGCCTAAATATACCCACCCAGATGATTTGGCAGTTGTAACTAAAAGGTTACAGGACTGTTTTGCTAAATTAGAAGATTATTATACAGCTGAGTACCGCATGAAACATAAAGCTGGCCATTGGGTTTGGGTTTATGATAGGGGTAAAGTACACAGTTGGTCAGAAGATGGTAAGCCATTGTTAATGAGTGGTACGCATCTTGAAATTACCAAACAAAAAAATAGAGATGTACAGCATTTAGAGTTTATAAAAAATGCACCCTCCTCAATTGCAATGTTTGATACAGAGATGCGATATTTAGCAGCCTCTAATAAATGGATTAAAGATTATAATGTAAGCAGTTTTGATGAGTTAATAGGTAAGTCTCAATATGATCAATTTGTATATTCAGATGAAGATTGGCGTGGAGCCTATAATGAATGTTTATCAGGTAAAAGCAAATCAATTGATGAATGCCATATTACTTTGGCAGATGGAACTAAAAGATGGTTAAAATGGGTAATAAACCCATGGTATAATTTAGATGGTGAAGTTGGTGGATTAATCATGATGACCGAAGATATTACCTCTAAAATAGAAAGTGAAGAATTATTACGTATTAGTGAAGAAACCTTTAGAGGAAATTTCGAGTATGCTGGGGTAGGAATGGGCATTTCTGATAAAAATGGTAAAGGATTAAAAGCAAATCCTAAAATTTGTGAAATGTTAGGTTACACCGAACAAGAGTTAATAAATATTCCGTTTGTTAAATTAACCCATCCAGATGACGTTGATTTAGATGTAAAACTTTTTACTGATGTAACCAATGGTAAAATTGAAAGTTACCAGATAGAAAAAAGATGTTTTCATAAAACTGGACAAATAGTATATATAATCCTGGTATTATCAACGGTGAAAGATAAAAGCGGTAATATCTTGAACTACATCGCTCAAATGATTGATATTACCCAACAAAAAATAGCAGAATTAAAATTAGAGCAAGCATTATCGCATACACAAACTATTTTAGATGCAAGTACACAGGTTTCGATAATAGAAACCGACCTAAATGGTACCATCATAACTTTTAATAAAGGTGCCGAAAACTTATTGGGATATAAGGCAGAAGAGGTTTTGCACAAATTAAATGTAACCCAACTACATGATGCAAATGAGCTTGATAAACATGCGGATATTGTTTATAATAAAACAGGGGTTAAGCCTCAAGGTTTTCAGGTATTTGTAAAGCAAGTTGAAGTGTCTAAATTAACGGTTAGCGAATGGAATTATATAGATAAATCGGGTAAATCGTTTCCAGTTATACTTACACTTAGCGCTGTAAAACACAATGAAAAAACAATAGGATATTTAGGTATTGGTGTAAATATTACCGAAATTAAAAATGTAGAAGCCGAAATAAAACAACTTCTAAAATCTAGCGAAGAACAAAATCTAAGACTCCGCAATTTTGCACACATTGTGTCACATAATTTAAGGTCGCATTCTGGTAACATTAGTGCATTAATTGATATTATACAAACGGAACAAATTGATTTGTCTGAGAATATTGTATTTACCTACCTAAAATCCGCTGCAAATAACCTTAAAGAAACCATCGAGCATTTGCATACAGTTGCGTCTGTAAATGCTAACATCTCAGATAAGCTAACCAGTTTAAATATTAAAACGGTTGTTGAAGCAGCAATTTCTAATGTAGCAGGCCTTGCGCAGGTTAATAAGGTTACTATACAAAATTTAATTAATACCGATCATTATATTTATGGCGATTTAGCTTACGTTGATAGTATTGTGTTGAATCTATTAACCAATGCCATCAAATATAAATCTACCGAGCGAGATAGCTATCTTACTGTATCTACTAAAAATGGAGAGGAGTTTTTAGCCATTAGTTTTAAAGATAATGGGTTAGGTATAGATTTAAAAAAGCATAATGATAAACTATTTGGTATGTATAAAACCTTTCATAATCATCCTGATGCACGTGGTGTTGGTTTATTTATAACTAAAAATCAAATTGAAGCTTTGGGTGGAAAAATTGAAATAGAAAGTGAAGTTAATGTTGGCAGCACATTTACTGTTTATTTTAAAAATGCATAACTGTTAATATCTTTAATGTTAACTCATAAATTTATAAACTGCTTACATTTAGCTGTGTCTTAAATTCTTTACAAAACTTTAATCAAAACATAATTTTATAGAATAAATAATGATTAGTTTTGTGGCCTTTTAAAATAATATGTTGTCAAAAATTGCACAATACTTCTGCTTTATATTTATAATGCTAACCCTGGTGGTTACTATTGTGCCTGATATATTGCAAGTTGTTAATGCGCAAGACATTCAGTTGTCTGACGGTTTTTCAGCCGAAAAAAATGAATTCTCATTTTCAAGTGAAGAGGCAACAGAGGGAGATGTATTGTTTGATTTAAAGCCAGCATTAAAATTAAGTATTGCATATCCTTTGCAACATAATATTCTGCCAAATACACATTTAAATTGGCCAATTATTGGCAAAAACGCTCCCCCGCCAAAGGTTTAATTTTAGTAGTCTTTTTTGCCAGTTTTACAGCCTTTATTCAAGGCTTGTTTTTTTACATTTTTAATCACTTTAAATGATTGATAGATTAATTGCGTATAGTACACGCAGCCCATTTACCATTGGAATTTTGTTGCTTTGTTTAATCGTATGGGGTTCATACTCGCTTAGCAAGTTACCTATTGATGCAGTTCCTGATGTTACCACAAATCAAGTTGATGTTATCACAAACTCTCCTAATTTATCTTCGTTAGAGATTGAACGTTTTATTACCACACCGCTTGAAATGGCTATGGCCAATATTCCGGGTTTAATTGAAATTCGCTCTAACTCTAAATTTGGTAGTAGTGTAGTAAAGTTAATTTTTAATGATAAGGTTGATACCTATTGGGCAAGACAACAAGTTTTTGAAAGGCTTGAAGGAGTAAAAAATGATATTCCTGAAGGTGCAGGTACACCAATTTTAGGTCCGGCATCAACTGGCTTGGGCGAAATTTACCAGTATGTAATTAGACCAGTAGATTTTAAAAATAGTAAATATACCACTACCGAAATTAGAACAATACAAGATTGGGTGGTACGCAGAAAACTCTTAGGATTACCAGGTGTAGCTGATGTTAGTGGCTATGGTGGATTTACTAAAGAATACCAAGCTAAGATTAGACCTGAATCTTTAAAAGCATTAGGTATTACTGTTGATGAATTGTATCAAGCATTGCAAAAAGGTAATAGCAACACAGGTGGTTCATATATCGAAAAAGAAAATAAAGCATATACCATAAGAGGCATTGGGCTTGCCAAAAACCTAGAAGATATTGCAAATACTGTTATCGAAAACGTTAATGGAATTCCTGTATTGGTAAAAGATGTGGCTGATGTAGAATATGGCCATGCACTTAGATATGGTGCATTAACTATGAATGGCGAAGGCGATGTGGTTGGTGGTTCTATATTAATGATGAAAGGTGCAAACGGTAATCAGGTAATTGCTGATGTTAAAAAGCGTATGGCCGAAATTCAAGAATCATTACCAGAAGGATTGATTATTGAAAGTTTTGTAGACCGTTCAAAACTTGTAAATGCTGCTATAAAAACTGTTGCAACTAATCTTGTAGAAGGGGCAATAATTGTATTAGTAGTAATACTTTTATTGTTAGGTAATATACGTGCTGGTTTAATTGCAGCATCTGTTATTCCTTTATCAATGTTGTTTGCATTTATTATTATGAGTTACACTGGTGTAGTGGGTAATATAATGAGTTTGGGAGCAATTGATTTTGGACTATTAGTTGATCCCGCAATTATTGTGGTAGAAAGTGTGGTATTTTTTCTGGCAGTATCTATGCGAAAACATTTAAAAGAAAATCCGGGTACAACATTTAGTTATAAGCAACGCCAAGATATAGTAATTGATTCAACCCTAAATATTAAAAAATCGGTAGTATTTGGTGGCTTAATTATTCTAATTGTTTATTTTCCTATTTTAACCTTACAAGGTGTAGAAGGTAAAATGTTTAGTCCAATGGCTAAAACGGTTGGTTATGCAATAATAGGCGCATTAATTTTAGCATTAACTTATGTTCCAATGATGTGTGCATTATTACTTAGGCCTTCAAAATCATTGCACCACGATGATATTGGAGAAAAAATTGTAAACTTCTTTTTAAAAGGAATTAACCCTTTGTTTAATGCATGTTTAAACCATAAAAAGGCAGTTATCGCATTTGCGGTGATGGTTATTTTTATTGGCTATATTGGTTTTAGTAGAATAGGTGGTGAGTTTATACCAAAATTGCAAGAAGGTGATATTTTAATTGATATGAATTTACCCATTGGTACACCTTTAACTGAGTCTATTTCGCAAAGTACCAATATTCAAAAGTTTTTAATGCAAGAGTATCCTGATGAAGTAGAAAGAATTGTATCTAAAATTGGTACATCCGAAATTAAAGTGGATCCGTTGCCATTAGAATCGCAAGAAATTTCGGTGGTTTTAAAAGATAAAAAATATTGGAAGAAAACAAAAAATCAAGAAGAGTTATCTGCAATGTTTAACGAATCGATGAAAGAGTTTCCTGGGCTAATTTTATCAATACAACAACCCATAGAAAGTCGTGTAAATGATATGATGAGTGGTGCACGAACTGATATTGTAGTACAACTTTATGGAAGCGATTTAGATATGCTGGTTAAAAAAGGAAACGAAATTATTCAATTGGTTAAAACAGTACCTGGGGCTGTAGATGTACAAGAGAATAAAGTGTTTGGTTTGCCTCAAATTAATATCGAATACGATAGAAAAGCAATGGCACTTTATGGTATAAAAGTAGATCAAATTAACCGTGCCATACAAACTGCATTTGGTGGCGCAACTGCGGGCGTAATTTACGAAGGCGATATGCGTTTTGATTTAACACTAAGGCTGGTTGGAGAAGAGCGTGTTAAACGTGAAAATATCGAAAACATGATGATTGAAGCCCAAAATGGCGAACCTGTTCCTTTAAAAGAATTAGCAACAATTCAAGAAGATGTTGGTCCATCAGAAATTGGACACGAAGGTTTGCAACGTAGGGTAAACTTAGGTTTTAATGTGCGCGAAAGAGATTTAGAAAGTGTAGTAAATGATGTAATAAGATTAGTTGATTCAAATGTAAAATTGCCTAAAGGATATCGCGTAACTTATGGTGGCGAGTTTGAAAATTTTAGTCGAGCAAAAAATACTTTAGCTGTAGTTGTTCCTATATCATTACTTATTATTTTAGGATTACTGTATTTAACTTTTGGCAACTTTAAAGATAGTTTATTAATATACTCTGTAGTGCCATTATCGGCTGTGGGTGGCGTGATATCTTTATTACTACGAGATATGAATTTTAGTATTTCTGCTGGTGTTGGTTTTATTGCCTTATTTGGAGTTGCAGTGCTTAATGGTATTTTATTGGTTAGTCATTTTAATTACTTAGGTGTAATAGGTGTTGATGATTTAAATCAACGTGTAAAACAAGGTTTACAAGAACGTATTAGGCCAGTTTTAATGACATCGCTTGTGGCAGCACTAGGCTTCATGCCTATGGCCTTATCAACCAGTGTTGGTGCCGAAGTGCAAAAGCCATTAGCAACGGTAGTAATTGGAGGATTAATTATTTCTACAGCACTTACCGTGTTTGTTTTACCTGTTTTATATACCTTGTTTACCAAAAAAGTAGTACCAGCTAAAAACGAAAATAGTTCATCATGAAAACATATTTAATTGCACTAATAAGTATTGTTGCAACATGCTCTGCATTTGCGCAACAAGCAAATAATTTAACCCGTGAAAACGCATTACAACTTGCACAAGAAAAAAATCCGCAAGTGCAATTGGCTAACTTAAAAAAAGAAAAGCAACAAGCACTAAAAGGTGCTGCTATAGCCATTCAATCGCCCGAAGTTATTTTTGAAGCACCAACATCCGATCAACTTAGACCAGGCATTTTGCAAACCTTTGATTTTCCTACAACATACGTTAGAAAATATCAAGCCCAAAAACAAATGGTTAAATTGGCTGAAACCGAAAAGCAAATTACGTTAAACCAATTGCGTTATCAAGTAAATAGTACTTACAACGAAATGCAATATTTGCGCGAAGTATTTGCATCATACAAACAACAAGATTCTTTGCTTGAAGATGTGGTAGAAGTTACTAAAGTAAGGCTTGAAGTTGGGCAAATATCAAACCTCGAAAAACTAAATGCAGAGTCGCAATACCGTGAGGTAAAATATCAGCTCGATCAAATAAAATCGAAGTTGCGTACAGCTAATGTTTATATGGGTTTATTAACAGGTAATCCAGCCGATACTTCTATTCATGCAAGTGATGTTTTTATCAAACAAAAATTAACTGCTCAAGTGGCTGATACGCAAAGTGCATTTGCTAAAAATCCGTTAACTACTTTTTATCAGCAAAACCAACAATTGCAAACCGTAAGTTTAAAACAAAATAAAAGTATGTGGTTTCCTAGTTTAGTTATTGGTTACTTAAATCAAGGTTTAACTACTTCGCCAATGCAATACCGTATGCGATATGGGTTCACTATTCCATTATGGTTTTGGGGCAATGCAGCACATGTTAAATCAGCCCGTAAAGATGTAAAAATTGCCGAGCAACAGTCAGTATTAAACACCTACGAATTAAAGGGAAATTATGCACAAGCTTTATCTGCATTACTACAATATACTGATGCATTAGGATACTTTGAAAATACGGCACTACCGCAGGCTGAAGAGATTTCTAAATCGGCTAAAGAAGGTTACAGATTGGGTAGCATTGGCTATTACAATTACTTATTAAACCTACAGCAGGTTATTAAAATTAGGTTGGGTTATTTAGATGCCTTAAAAAACTATAACCATGCAATATTTACCATTCAATACTTAAGAGGAGAATAACGATAATGAAAAACATTTTAGGAACAATAATAATATTAATGCTATTTGCTTGTAACAGCCAAAAGCCAAGTACAGATAGTACAGCTGTATACAAAAAAGATACGGACTCGATTTCTTTAACACAAAAACAATTAAACGGGGTAAATGTAAAATTTGCACAGTTTACACCACGAATTATTAAACCATTAATATATGCAAATGGCGCCATTAGATTATTGCCAGAAAGTAAAGCAGAAGTAAGTTCGCATATTAGCGGAAAAGTAGAACGCATATTTGTTAAAGAAGGTATGTATGTAAAAAAAGGTGAAGTGCTTTTAAGTATAAGTAGCTTTGATGCGCTTGAACTGCAAAACGAATATGTTTCTGCGAAAAACGAAGCAGAGTTTCAACATGTAGAATACGAGCGTCAAGCAGCATTAAAAAAACGTAATATGGGTGTACTAGCCGATTATCAGGCCACAAGGTCAAAATACCAATCGGCAATTATTAAAGAAAAAACCTTAAAACAAAAGTTAGAAATTGTAGGTATTGATATTGCCGGTTTTACTGATTTAACAAACCCAATCATACAAAAAACTTTAACTATTAAAGCACCGTTTAATGGTTACATAAATAAGTTAAATGTTCATGCCGGGTCTTTAGTTCAAACCGAAACAATTTTGGCTGAAATTATAGATCCAAATCAGTTAAGAGCTGAGGTTTATGTATACGAAAAAGATGTTGATTTAGTTGAAGAAGGCTTGCCTGTAAAGTTAAATTTTATACAAAAAGGAATTGCTCCTATTGATGGAAAAGTGTTGTTTGTTTCGCGTGCTTTAGATCCAACAAATAAAACGATAACCTTGTATGTTAGCTTTACCAAACCTAAAAATATTGAAATACATGCCGACATGAATTTAAAAGCGGTAATAACTGGCGTGGCAAGCAATACGCCTATGCAAGCAATACCAGCTACCAGTATTTATGATGATGGAGATCACGAATATATATTTGCAACAGCTAATACAACATCTGACCAAGTTGCCATGAAAAAGTTTAGGGTTGAAACAGTAAAAGAAGACGATGGATTTGTTGTTATAAAATCTGTACAAAAACTTCCTAAAGATTGTTGGGTGGCCGATAATAATGTGTTGGCTATTGAGGCTGAAAGGAAGAAAAATGAATAAATTTATTCATGATAAGCTATTATTTTTATTATAGTTGAGTAGCCTAAATTTGTGCAATTAAATTAGAAACACCATTCATTTTAAAAAAATGTTTGGTGTT
>JAUCCO010000056.1:0-19204 GCA_034676125.1 Bacteroidia bacterium | reverse complement strand
TTATTGCATAATACATTGGCTTAAAAGCCCTGTTTATACGGTATTTTTTTATTACCAAATATTTTCATTAAGTTTGACTCGCAATGATGTTAAGGCTAAAACACATATTAAATACAATTACTAAGCGAACAAATCTCTTGTATCCTACTAGTATTGCTATGTGCAATTATGCATCAGTATTACATCAATTAAATTTTTATTCAGCAAATAAGGATTTTCATCTTTCACCCGGAATAACAGTACTTATTACTTAGCTTTATTTCGGGTACTACCTTTTCACAAACATTTATTAAATTTTAAAAAACAAAAAAACGCATGAAATGGCTTTTTAGTGTTAGAACAGTTATTGGTTTAGCCTTACTGTTTACGTATTCAGTTGCAGCAGATTTAATCGAGAAACAACTTTATAGCGGTATGATTTTTACCCTAACGTTACTCTTTTTTACTGGGCTGTACATTTATAATATTACGCAAGCTAAACATTCAATTTTACGTAACTACCCAATTGTGGGTTACCTACGATATTTCTTTGAAAGTTTTAGACCTGAGATGCGCCAATATTTTTTTGAAAGTGATTTGGACGGGCGACCATTTAACCGCAGGCAAAGATCGCTTGTGTACCAGCGTGCCAAAAACGTAAGGCAAACAGTTCCATTTGGTATGCAAGTTAATAGCCTTGAAGAGGGATACGAATGGTTGGCGCATACCATGTTTCCGGTTCATATAGAATCTAGTGATTTACGTGTAACAGTTGGTGGTAAAAATTGTACGCAACCATACTCAGCAAGTATTTTAAATATTTCGGCAATGAGTTATGGTTCGCTTAGTAAAACTGCCGTGTTATCACTAAATGAAGGTGCCAAACTTGGTAATTTTGCACACAATACTGGCGAAGGAGGTGTTAGCCCTTATCACCTTGATGGTGGAGGTGATTTAATTTGGCAAATAGGTACAGGTTATTTTGGTTGCAGAAATAATGATGGAACTTTTAATGGCGAGTTATTTGCCCAGCAAGTCTCTCATCCTAATATTAAAATGGTAGAAATAAAATTATCGCAAGGCGCAAAACCTGGCCATGGTGGAATTTTACCAGCAGCTAAAAATACACCCGAAATTGCAGCAATAAGAAAAGTAGAACCGTATACAACTGTAGCCTCTCCTCCAGGACATAGTGCTTTTAGCCATGTTAAAGGGTTAACTGCATACATTACAGAGTTGCGTAACTTAAGCAAAGGCAAGCCTATTGGTATAAAACTTTGTGTAGGTAGCAAAAAAGAATTTAACAACATGGTTGATGCCATGAAAGAAACACAGGTTTTTCCTGACTTTATTTCTATTGATGGAGCTGAAGGTGGCACTGGTGCTGCACCACTCGAGTTTTCTGATAGCTTGGGTATGCCATTGTATGATGCGTTATCATTTGCACATCATACCTTAACACAAAAGGGTGTTAGAAATGAAGTTAAACTTTTTGCAGCGGGTAAAATTATTACTGGGGTTGATATTATTAAATCAGTAGCATTAGGTGCCGATGCATGTTATAGTGCACGTGGTATGATGTTCTCTTTAGGATGTATTCAGGCATTAAAGTGCGATTCTGGAAAATGTCCTGTTGGTATTGCAACACAAGAGAAACAATTATACCAAGCTATTGATGTTACTGATAAACGTATTAGGGTTAAAAACTTTCATAACAACACACTAAAGTCTACGGTAGAAGTTATGGGAGCTTGCGGATTTGCTAACTTAAAAGATATTACACCTGATAAAGTATTTAGGCGTTTATCTGATGGACAAGTTGCAACTTTTAAAGAAATTTATTTTGATAAAAATGTAGCATTAAAACACATTGAACCGGCAATAGCCACACTTAATTAATTAACATTATGACAATTTTAAATGAAAAAGATTACAATCGCTTAATAAGCGCAATTAAGCAATTACGTTTAAGTGCAATAGGCAATTCTAACATAAAAAGTCTTGCCGAAAACTTAAAAGACGCAAAGATTATTCCTTCTGAAAAAACACCAGATAATTTAATCACCATGAACTCTAAAGTGCTTTTAAAAAGAATGGATAATGACCAAGATTTAGAAGTATCAATTGTATACCATGATGATGCCGATATGAAAGCAAAAAAAGTTTCAGTATTTGCACCAATGGGAATGGCATTGCTTGGCAAAAAAGAGCAGCAAGTGGTTAACTGCAATTTGCCAGTTGGCAACATTTCATACATGGTTAGCAAAATACTATATCAGCCAGAAGCTGCTGGCGATTTAGCTTTGTAGTTAGTTACACTAACTTCACAAAAAAAATAGGCTGACTCAAATATTGAGGCAGCCTTTTTTTGATGATAATTTTTTGTGCTCAATAAAATTGACATACTGTAGTTTTACAAACGAAATATAATGCCATAGTTGAGTGCTGTATTAAATTGTTGTTTTAATGTTCCTGTGTAATCATAGCCATACCCATATTGAACAAAAAACCTGTTAATAAATCGAGATTCGGAAGCAACTGAAATCCCTAAATGAATATCGTGATTAACAAAACTTCCTGTTTTTTCTAAATTGCCTAAAGTTAATGCAGAACCGGTATAAAGCCTTAAAAAATATGCGTTGTTAAACACCAGTCTACTTGTAGCCGTACCCCAGTTTGCAAATGGGTTTAAAATGTTAAGGGGTAAGGTAACATAGTTGTATTGGTATCTTAAATTAGCCATCAACTTGCTTCTTATATCTATACCTATCATAATATTGTATTGCGTTTTTTCCTTTTCCTTGTACACGCCTAAACCTAAATATGGGATGGTATTATTTTGAATTTGATATGCGCCTAATTCGGCACCTAATTTAATGCTATTGCCCCAAGATGAACCTAGACACCAAATTTTACAATAAAAAAAAGAATCAATCTTTATACAACATGGTTCACGTTTTTGTATAAGAGGAACAGAGTATCGCTGGTCGGTCCCATACTCTTTAAAAAGAGGCAACGTTAAAAAGTAATATGGTGTATTTTTTTTACCCGACTTTGTTTTCCAAACAATATTAATACTATTGCTGTTGTACAAATCGGAATAAGAATGGAAGTAGTTGGTTGAAGGATTTACAAACTCTTTTGGTACCCTGGCCTCTATTGTTTTTTTGTTAAATAAAGATGTTTTATATTGTATATTGTGTGAAATTAAAGCATCATAAACAGTACAAGTATCAATTTTAGGTTGCACAACAGTGCTGTCTCCTATAATATAACCACATGTTTTACATGGTAAATCTGCTACATAAAAAAGTTTAAATTTATCAAAGCTATTTTTGGGTATTTCTACTTGGTATCTTGCCCTTGCATACCAATCAAATCCCGACCCTCTTTTTCGCCATTTTGCCCTTACATAACTAATATTAGTATCATTACTAACTACTGCATAATAAATAGAATCTTTTATCCTTTTACGACTAAGGTAATGGTCTATTTCCATTTCAACAACAACATACTCTACCTTCTTTTTTTTGATTACAAATTTACGCGACATGGCTAAAACATCGTAGGCAGTAGTTATACATTTTGGATGAGATAATGTAATAGAATCAGGAATGGTATCAAGAAAAGTATCGTTATTGTTCGCTTTGGCATAGATGTATATTTCCACCCGCCTATCTATGTTTTCGATTTTTTTGTTTTGTTCTCCAACAGCATAGTATTTATATTTTATCTTATATGAAATGGTTTTTTTCATATAATGCATCACATCTTTTGCCCTGTCTTTTGAGAGTTCTAGATTTGCTTTTTGATTACCTAACGAATCTGCAAATCCTTTAATAATAACGGAGTCGATTGAGTAATTAGAATAATTATGAATGGTATTGATAATTAACCTTTTTTGGGTTGAATCAAGAGCAGATATTCCTACTTTGTAGCTTAGGGTGATATGTTCTTGCGCATTTACATTTAATAGAGAAATTAAAGTAATTATTGTGCAAAAAAATTTTTTAGGCTGAGTTTATAATAACATGCAAAAAATTATTTATAATCAAATATAAGTATAGTTGTTTCAAAAAAAAAAAGCGACCCATTTGAGTCGCTTTTTTATTTATTTAAATAAAATTAATTAGTTGCTTTGGCTTGCTTTAGGTGCTGCATTTATAACTTCTGCATCAACACCATCTGAGTATTGCTCAAAGTTTTTAACAAACATATTAGCCAAGTTATTTGCTTGCGTATCATACGCAGCTTTATCAGCCCAAGTATTACGTGGGTTTAATAATTCTTCTGGCACATTGGGGCAAGTTTTTGGCATTGCATAACCAAATATTGGGTGGTTTTCGAAAGTTACATTGTTTAACTCACCATTTAAAGCTGCGGTAATCATAGCGCGGGTGTATGATAATTTCATACGAGAACCTGTACCATAAGAACCACCAGTCCAACCAGTGTTAATTAACCATACATTAATATTAGGGTTCGCTTTTAATTTTTCGCCTAACATTTTAGCATATTTACCTGGGTGTAATGGTAAAAACACACGACCAAAACAAGCAGAGAAAGTAGCTTGTGGCTCTGTAACTCCAGCTTCGGTTCCTGCAACTTTTGCAGTGTAACCACTAATAAAGCTATACATAGCTTGACCAGGATTTAACTTAGATATTGGAGGTAATACACCAAATGCATCAGCAGTTAAAAAGAAAACATTTTCGGGCGTTTTACCAACTGATGGTGTAGCAATATTATCAATATAATCAATTGGATAAGCTGCACGTGTATTTTCTGTTACCGAAATATTCGCATAATCAACTGTTGTTGTACCTGGAATAAAACGGGTATTTTCTAACAACGATCCAAATTTAATGGCTTCAAATATTTGCGGTTCTTTTTCTTTACTTAAATCAACACATTTTGCATAGCAACCGCCTTCAAAGTTAAATACACTATCATCGGCCCAGCCATGCTCATCATCACCAATAAGCTTACGCTCAGGATCAGCTGATAAGGTAGTTTTTCCAGTGCCAGATAATCCAAAGAAAATGGCAGTATCACCCTTTTTACCAATATTAGCTGAACAGTGCATTGATAACACACCTTTCTCTTGAGGTAAAATATAGTTTAATACAGTAAAAATACCTTTTTTAATTTCGCCTGTATATGCACTACCACCAATTAATATAATTTTACGGGTAAAATCAATCATGGTAAAGTTGTGTTGGCGTGTACCATCTTCTGCTGCTACTGCTTTAAATGAAGGAGCATTAATAATTAACCACTCAGGTTCAAAATTAGTTAACTCTTCGGCAGTTGGGCGCAAAAATAAGTTATGGCAAAATAAGTTATTGTATGCTATTTCATTAAACACACGAATGTTTAGGCGATACTTTGGATCTGCGCATGCATATGCATCGCGGGTGTAAACTGTTTTTCCTACAAAATGTTTAACTACTTTATTTAATAAAGCATCAAACTTAGCAGGTTCAAATTTGTGGTTAACATCTCCCCACCATACCGTGTTTTCAGTTTTAGTATCTACTACACAAAATTTATCTTTTGGTGAGCGACCTGTAAATTCTCCGGTGTCGGCCATTAATGCACCTGTATCCGATAATACACCTTCGCCATTTTTAATGGCATGTTGCACCAATTGTGCAGGTGTTAAATTTTGGAAAGTTTGTCCAGCATTAGCTAGAATCTTTTCAACTATTGAATTGGTTGTCATATTTAAAGTTGTTCGATTGCGAAATGGCAACAAAAATAATCATTACGATATAAGTAAAAAATATAAATTTAATCACATTAAAATGTGTCTAAATTTTACAAAAAAATCATTATCCTCAAAATACTTTTATTTGTTGCATTATTTACTGTTTATCAGTATGCTGTCTTGTTTTCTGTTATTGCTTTTATGGTGTTAAAAGGCTATTATACAGTTTAAATTATCTCTAATACTTTTTGTATAGCATTTTCTACAACATCATAGGGATTATGGCTAAAAGTATGGTTAATTCTATTGGCTAAAATGGCATTAACGGAAACGGCTTGGTGGCCTAAAAGCGTTGCCATTCCATATATTGCAGCTGTTTCCATTTCAAAATTTGTAACCCTACACCCATTCACATCTAGGTTAGATAATTTACTAATTAAATCCTCATATTTGGCTTGCGCTCTTAACATCCTTCCTTGTGGAGCATAAAATCCACAGCAACTTGCAGTTATACCTTTTTTAAAGGTTTTTTCAAATTTATCAAACAAAACGCCAGGCGCTTTAAATAAATATGGGTTTACAAATACCATCTCTAATTGCTCATCAATTGCATTTAGCATGTTTGAAATTTCATCGTTTTCTTCGTAATCATAAAACTGCATCAAGCTATCTAGGCCTAATCCATAAGATGAAATCAGAATATCATTTACTTCCACATCAGCTTGCACCGATCCGCTTGTGCCTATTCTAATTAAGTTTAAAACTTTGGGAGTTTCTAGCACTTCGCGTGTTTGCAAATTAATATTTGCCAAAGCATCTAGTTCGTTTACTACAATATCTATATTGTCGGTACCTATTCCGGTTGATATTACTGTAATTCTTTTATTACCAATATATCCAGTATGGGTGATAAACTCGCGTTTGGCTTTTTTAATTTCAATTTTATCAAAATGCTTAGATACCTCAGGTACACGGTTTTGGTCGCCAACTAATATAATTGTTTCTGCAATATCTTCGGGTAATATATTAAGGTGATAGATGCTTCCATCACTGTTTATTACCAATTCACTTTCAGCTATTATCGTGCTCATGAGTTATTTCATTAAATGGTTTGAATAATGTCATATATTTGACTAAAAATCTACACTATATTTGTAGGGCAATTTACATATTAAACATTATGCAAACAACACACAAAAACACCGTTCTCGTTCCTTTAGATTTTAGCGACATTGCAATGCATGCTTTAGATCATGCAATTAATGTGGCAAAACACTTTAACAACAATTTGGCGCTTTTATATGTGATAGAAGAAGCCTTTTTAGGAGGGCTTTTAGGACGCAATGAAAAACAAATTGACATGCTTAAGGAAGCAGCAAATATTCGTTTGGTTAAATTAGTTGATGAAATTAAGGCTAAACACAACATTGATTGTACTATCGTTATTCGCACTGGTAAAATTTACAATGTTATAGCTAGCGTGGTTGAAGAACTGAATTGCGATAGCGTAATTATGGGCTCTAATGGTGCATCTGGTTTAGGCCAAATTATTGGAAGCAACTCTTCTCGTACTATTATTCATAGTAAAGTGCCAGTTATTGTAGTTAAATCTGCTCAAAAAACTAACCTTTATAAAAACATCGTTTTCCCTATTGATTTATCTTTAGAGTCGCGCCAAAAGGTTAAATGGGCAATCCATTTAGGTAAATCGTATGGTTCGGTAATTAGGTTGTTTAGCTTTAAAGCAAATGACGAAATTGCAGATGCCAAGATTGAAGGAGCATTACACCAAGTAAAAAATATATTGGATGAAAACAATGTAGAATACACCACTTATATTGTAAATAAACTAGATGGTAGTTTTGCTGAAGAAACCGTTAAGTATGCAGAGAGTATTGATGCTGATATGCTAATGATTATGACAAGAACTGAAGATAAAGATTTTTCTGAAATGGTTTTTGGAACATATGCTCAACAAATTGTAAATACCTCACGTACCATTCCTGTTATGTGTATCAACCCAAATAAAACAGGTATGATTAGCGGAAACGCTAGGTACTAATTTTTATAGTTATTTTATTTTAAGAGGTCTTTTTTAGGGCCTCTTTTTTTATGCATTTTATACCAATTGTAATTATTTTTTAGTCCAAACTAATAAATAATTTTACAATGGTAATGCCGATGCTACATGAAAATAGTTCAATGAGGACCGAGTCGAAATTCGACTATATTGAATGTGCTTTCGGTATTAGTTGCTATTTTTATGGGATTGATTTTTTACTAATAAATCTATTTTAAGGTGTAATTCCCTAATTTCTAACTCCGCTTTTGTATTAATATTATAATCGTTTTGGGCCCTTAATCTATCTTTATCTTCTTGCCTATTCTGGCTCATCATAATAATTGGAGCCTGCACTGCTGCCAAACAACTCAGTATTAAGTTTAGTAGTATAAAAGGATATTCATCAAACCTACTGCTAAATAAATTAACGGCATTAAAGGTTATCCAAACTAAAATAAATGAGAAAAAGAATAAGATAAAAAACCAACTGCCACCAAAGTCGGCAATTTTATCTGCCATGCGTTGGCCAAATGTTAAATTATTTTTAAAAATATCTTCAACTTCGTCAGCTGTTAACTCAATCAAGTCCGACTTGCCATCTTTAGGTTCCGTTAATAAAATATGGTTGATACTCTCGATATGTACAAAGCCATCTTTATTCCAAGCATGTCCGCTTTTTTTAATTAGATGCACCACATGCGCACTTATAGCCTTTGCTGGTAACATACTTTGGTCGTCACCCGTTT
This sequence comes from Bacteroidia bacterium, assembly GCA_034676125.1. Taxonomy (GTDB): domain Bacteria; phylum Bacteroidota; class Bacteroidia; order UKL13-3; family UKL13-3; genus UBA6183. The sequence goes on along the minus strand of JAUCCO010000056.1, from coordinate 10,707 downwards.
TACCACTTATTTGGCATACTTTATTTAACTGCGTATTCATATAGATATTATAATTGTGCTATTTTAATTTTTTATGAAACTATATACAGAGTTAATTTTAAATTCGCATACTTTTAAATAATTATGACAGATCACAAAATTATATTTTCTATGGCAGGGGTTAGCAAAACCTTTCCTCCGCAAAAGCAAGTTTTAAAAAACATCTACCTCTCCTTTTTTTATGGTGCAAAAATTGGTGTTTTAGGTTTAAATGGTTCAGGTAAATCAAGCCTATTAAAAATTATTGCTGGTATTGATAAAAACTTTCAGGGCGAGGTAGTTTTTGATAGTAAAAATTACAAAATTGGATTTTTAGAACAAGAACCAAACCTTGACGAAACCAAAACTGTCATTGAAGTAGTTAAAGAGGGTGTTGCTGAAACGATGGCCTTGCTTGATGAATATAATAGTGTAAACGAATCCATGGGATTGCCAGAAAATTATGAAGATGGCGATAAAATGGAAAAGTTAATGAACCGCTCATCTGAGTTGCAAGATAAAATTGATGCTGCTAATGCATGGGAAGTAGATACTACTTTAGAAAAAGCAATGGATGCACTACGTTGCCCAGAGCCAGATACTCCAATTAGTGTATTAAGTGGTGGAGAACGCAGACGTGTTGCATTATGTAGGTTAATACTTAGTAATCCTGATATTTTATTATTAGATGAACCTACTAACCATTTGGATGCAGAATCGGTTGATTGGTTAGAGCAATTCTTGAAAAACTTTCCAGGAACTGTTATTGCAGTTACCCACGATCGTTACTTTTTAGATAATGTGGCTGGTTGGATTCTTGAACTTGACAGGGGTGAAGGAATTCCTTGGAAAGGTAATTACAGTAGCTGGTTAGAGCAAAAAGCCAACAGGTTAAAAGCCGAAGATAAAGCGGAAGGCAAACGTGCAAAAGCTTTAGAACGTGAGTTAGAATGGGTGCGCCAAGGTGCTAAAGGAAGACAAGCAAAACAAAAAGCGCGTTTAGGTGCTTACGATAAATTATTAAGTGAAGAAACTAAAGAAAAAGAACAGCAACTAGAGTTGTTTATTCCTGCTGGTCCGCGTTTGGGTGATGTGGTTATAGAGGCTAAAGATGTTAGCATGGCTTATGGCGATAAACTACTTTACGAAAACCTTAATTTTAATTTACCACGTGGAGGTATTGTTGGTGTAATTGGTCCCAATGGTGCTGGTAAAACCACCTTATTTAAATTAATGATGGGGCTTGAACAACCTACTAGTGGAGATTTTAAAGTGGGTGAAACGGTGAAGATTGCTTATGTAGATCAAAGTCATGATGATTTATTACCAGAAAGAAGTGTATTTGAAGTAATAAGTGGTGGTACAGAAACCATGGTAGTAGGCGGAAAACAAGTTAACGCACGTGCATATATAAGTAAGTTTAATTTTGGTGGAAACGATCAAAGTAAAAAGGTAGGTGTATTAAGTGGTGGTGAGCGCAACAGGGTACATTTAGCCATGACTTTAAAAGATGGTGGCAACGTGTTATTATTAGATGAGCCAACCTATGATATTGATGTAAATACGTTACGTGCTTTAGAAGAAGCTATCGAAAATTTTGCTGGTTGCGTAGTAGTTATTTCGCATGATAGGTGGTTTATTGATAGAATAGCAACTCACATATTGGCATTTGAAGGAAACTCGCAAGTAGTATTTTTTGAAGGAGCTTATAGTGATTACGACTAAAACAAAAAACAACGTAAGGGAAATGTACAACCTACCCGTGTGCGATACAAAAAAATAGTTTAGTAATATTGATATAAATTATTAAAACCAAAGTGAGTTCAATTGAGTGTAATTGCTAATTGAATTTACTTTGGTTAATAGAAATCTATAAGCACTTTAAATATAAACTTATGGTTAAAATCGATTTTGACAGGTCTTACTAAATTAAAGTTTGAAGAAGTTTAATTTTTATTGTTTCACTTTAGAGAAACTTTATTAGCTTTGTATGGTGATCAATAATCAAAAACACAGGAAAATTACTTTTTACAAGAAGTACTTTCAAGATTTCTTTGACAAACAATCTAAAAAAGTAAAAGCAAAAATTATATGGACGTTTGGCTTAGTTGAAGAATTGAAAAGAGTTCCAGAAACTTATCTCAAACATATCGAGAACGCTGATGGGCTATATGAAATTCGTGTTCAGCAAGGTAGTGACATCTTTCGCATTTTCTGTTTTTTTGATCAGGAGCAATTGGTTATTCTCTTAAATGGCTTCCAAAAAAAAACTCAAAAGACACCGAAAAAAGAAATTGAATTAGCACTTAAAATAAAAAAAGATTATGAAAACGAAAAATAGGCACTTGACAACTCTTGAAGAATTTAAAGAAACTAATTACGGCAAACGTGGTACAAAAAAACGCGATGAACTCGAGTCAGGGTATGAAATTTTCAAAATGGGGGCTTTAATCCATGACACACGTTTAGAAATGGGAATGACACAAGAACAACTTGCCGAAAAAGTTGGAACAACAAAATCATACATTTCTAAAATTGAAAATAACATTAAGGAAGCTCGTATTTCTACACTTCAAAAAATTGTTGAACTAGGTTTTGGTGGACACTTAGAATTATCAATAAAAATATAGACCAAATTGATAGTTAAAGAAAAAGTGCCTATTATATTACTATTTGAAATTAATCATACAGCCTATCTTTAGGTTATTTAAGAAAATTAGGCATAAAAAAAGCTGCATTATTTGCAGCTTTTTTTATTATAATAAGTTTAAAATTATTGTGCTTTACTAAACGATTTAGTAACCATGTTACCATTATCGTTAAATCTAATAAAGTACATTCCTTTTTGTAATTCGCTAATGTTTAAAGCAGTTTCGTTACCGCTATGGGTAAAGGTTTTTACTTTAGCACCTAATACATTAAATACAGTTACTTCAATTGGTTTAGCAGTAGCATATTTTAAGGTAATTAAATCTTTAGCAGGGTTTGGATAAAAACTAACTTCAGCTTGTTTTTTAACACTGCTTAAACCTGTTGCCCATCCTTTAGCCATTAATGTAATAGTATCTGCACTTTGTGCTCCACTTAGGTATGCCATGCGGATTTTTACAGTAGCATTGCCCGGAATGTTTTTACTATAGAAGTTTCCTTTTAACGGACCCGAAAGACCAGACTTAAGCTTAAATGTGTTTGTAGCACCCAAGGTTAAATTTGAAATACAATCATAAGGGTCACAAAAATCAAACTGCCATCCTGTTGGCATATCCATCGAAATAATTGACCATTCAATCATAGAATCTGCAACAGCAGTTGAGTTATTAGTAACTACAATGTGTACAGTTTTTTCATTCTCATCACTACCATAACCAGCCGCACTTGAAGATTTGTTATCAAACGACATTTGAGCTGAAACATTAGCAATAGTGAAGATGAAACTAAATATGTAAATTAACTTTTTCATATATAATATATTTATGGTACAAGTTTACAACTTTTGTGCCATGGTTGTATCTTTTTTAGGTAAAAAAAAATAATTAAACAAAAAATTTGCATTTCAATATTATTTAACTAATTCTGTAAAGTAAAAATAAACAACGTCAATTTAAAAATATGAAAAAACAATTACTTAGTGCTGCTTTTCTTGTGTTCTCAGGAATTGGAGCAATTGCGCAAAACTATTACGCAATAAAACAAAAAGGAGCGCCAGTTGATTACACACTTAATTACACCACAGGTGTTAATTTAATTATGAATCCAAGCACTTCTGTAACAGCTAGTGATTCATTATCTGCTGCTAATTCATTGCCATTTACATTTAAATTTTATGGTGTAGATTACACGCAATTCAAAGTAAGTACAAGTGGTTATATTACTTTTGATGTTACGCAAACTGTAAATCAAAATACTAACTTGGCACTACCAAATGCTGCTGCTCCTAAAGCGGCAATTTTTGCTTTTTGGGACAACCTTAACTTTAGAGCTTTAGCACAAGGTTCAAATACATTTCCTTCAGATATACGTAGCTATACAACTGGAACTGCACCTAATAGAAAGTTTGTCATCTCTTGGAGATTAGCACAAGGGGGAACAGTAGGAGCAACAAATGTTACCTATTTCTCAATTCGTTTATTAGAAACATCTAATGAGTTTGAAGTAATTCATGACTACGGTTTTGGTAATTTTACAGCTACAACTGGTTGCCAAAATGCTGATGGTACAATTGGAAAACAAGTTGCGGGAAGTCCTAATTTAAATTATGGTGGTAATAATGGTAGCTATATAGTAGAGAACTCTGATGTGTATCCATTTAAAATTGGTACACAACCTGCATACGACATTGCAATGATGGAGGTAAAATTACCAACATTTGTTAAGGCTAATGGTGTTAACAATGTAGAGTATAAATTAAAGAATAATGGTTCTACTGATGTAACTTCTTTTAGAATTAATTTTTTAGCAACAGACGGTGCTGTTAAAAGCCAAAATGTTACTGGTGTAAATATTGCAAATAGTGGTAATGAATACCAAGGTGTGCACAGCCAAGGTTTAACTTTTACAACAGTAGGCGCCAAAACGGTTAAAGTTTGGGCTGATAATATTAATGGTACTAATGCTGATTTAATTAATACTAATGATACTTCATCTTCATCAGTTAATGTAATGGCAACCTCTGTAACAAAAAATATTTTACATGAAGTGTTTACTGCTTCTACCTGCCCTCCTTGTAAGCCAGGTAACGAGGTTTTACAAAATGTATTTGATCAAAGAAGTGGTTACACTGTAATTAAATACCAATATAATTTCCCGGGAACAGGTGATCCATACTTTACAATGGAAGGTCAAGAGAGAGGAACTTATTATGGTGGTATTAATAGTGTACCTCGCTTATTGGTAGATGGTCAATGGAATAGTAATCCAGGTGGTTATACCACATCTATTTTTGATGGATTTGTTGAAGAAGGTTTTGTTGATATTAAAGCAACTCAAACTATTGATGCTGCTGCACAAACTTTCACCATCAATGCTAAAGTTACTCCTACTGGTGCAATTGGTGGTACATACAAAATAAGAATGGCTATTGTAGAAAAGGTAACAACTAAAAATAAAAAATCTAATGGCGAAACTGAATTTCATTGGGTAATGAAAAAAATGTTACCAAATGCAGCAGGTTCTTCAATTGATTTGACAAATACTACTGAGCAAAATATAACTAAAAGCTTCGTATTTCCTGGTTCATACCGTTTACCAGCAAGTGCTGTTTCAGGTAGTAACTATAATGGCATTAACTTAGCTACTGAGAATTCAGTTGAAGAGTTTAGTGACTTAGCTGGTGTAGTATTTATTCAAAATGAATTAGATAAAACCATCCTTCAATCAGCTTGGACTACTCCTGATTGGAAAACTGCAACACCAGAAATCAAAATGTCTGATTTAGGTTTATCTATCTACCCAAATCCTGCCGCTACTAATTTCACCATCAAATCTGATGCTTTGTTAAACAACAGCAGTGTTAAAATTTATGGTATAGATGGTCGTTTAGTACACACTCAAGTTATTTCTGGAGTGCAGTCAGTTATTGAGTGCGCTAGTTTAAATAATGGCGTTTATTATGTTGAAATTACTAACAAAGGTGTAAGTGCAACTCAAAAGTTAGTTATTGCTAAATAATATTTAGGTAACAAAACATAAAAAAATCCCCACATCGAAATTCGGTGTGGGGATTTTTATTTAGTTTAATTTGAATTTTATAACGAGTGTGCCACAACTTCTTTAACAGATGGTACCATCTTAGTTAACATGCCTTCTATGCCACGTTTTAAGGTGACAGTAGATGACGGGCAACCACTGCACGAACCTCTTAACTCTACCGTTACAACTCCGTTTTCAAAATCACGAAAAGATATTTGGCCACCATCAACTTCAACAGCTGGTTTAATATAAGTTTCTAATATTTCTTTAATCTTTGCTACTATATCATTATCGGCTCCATAATCTTTTGTATTTTCTTCAGGCCTTTCAAATACTATTGGTTCACCAGCTGCTATGTAAGATTTTAAAAACTCCTTCATTATCGGAGCAATTTCTTCCCACTCAACACCTGGCATACGCGTAATGGTTACAAAGTCATTCATAATAAATACACCGTTTACAAAACTAAACTCAAATAGGTTTTTGGCCAATGGAGAGTATGATGTAGATTCTATTGTTGGGAAATCGGCAGTTTGCTCAGGAAAAATCTCCCTGTTAAACACAAACTTCATTGTTTCTGGGTTTGGTGTTGTTTCGGTGTATATCTCTATTATATCCTTATTGTTTGTCATGTTTATTTAAATTTATTGGCAAAGGTAATTAAGTTTTTATAAGCGGCTATTAGTTTTGGTTATTACGCTTATTTAGAATAACACTGTTAATTGGTTTTGTTACGTAAAATATCCCAAATTAAATGTTGTTCAAATCCTTTGCCAATAGTGTATTTGGCAACTTTTGCTCTTTTGCTTAGTAGGTTTTTATCAGTAATTTCATCCCATTTTTTATCAATAATATGGTTCAGCGTTTTGTCATAATCTTCATCGCTAATTTCTTTTAATGCTTTATTGATACAATATTCTGAAATCTGTCTTTGCTTTAACTCCAATTTTATTTTAACCTTACCCCAAAGTTTAACCCTAAATTTGCCACCTGCATAAGCTATCGCAAAACGCTCTTCGTTTACATAGTTTTGTTCAATTAAAGTTAACAATAATTCTTGTGCATCGTAACCAAAAATACCCCATTCTTTAAGTCTTTCAAGTACTTCATTATGGCAACGCTCTTGGTATGCACAATAGTTTGCGGCCTTTAACAAAGCCTGCTTAGGAGTTAATTTTATGTGTTTTTTGACTTCCAACTTATGTTCAAAATTAAACATAATTATACAACAAAATTGCAGTTATACCAATTGTAATTATTTTTGGGTCAAACCTAAAAAATAATTTTACAATGGTAATACCGATGCTACATGAGAATAGTTCAATAAGGACCGAGCCGAAATTAGACTATATTGAATGTGCTTTTGGTGTTACATTTGCCAGCATCAGTTAAAAATAAATTTTCTTTAAACGTATTATTTTCAACCAACACACTAAACTGTTTTTGTGTAAGCGGTTCAAATAGGTATTTTACCCAAATTGCCAGTTACTTTAAATCAATTTTTAATCACATTTGTTGGGTTAATTTTTGCCTTATTAGCAGTAGCTTTGGTCGATAAAAATATTTCTAACTAACTTATGATACGGTTAGTAATGTTTTTAACATGATAAATATAATAATGCACACTATATTTATATTTTCGTTGCCATTTTTTAACTTTGGTAACCAAATAATTTGGGCATTTTATAATGGCTGCATTTTTAATTTTATCAGCCTTAGTAATGATGTTTAATACCCAACAAACTGATTGATAATTATGCAATATTTTATAAAAGACATCGCACAAATTGTAGACGGAAACCTCATTCAATTTAATGATGAGGTAGAACAAGTTGCTATTGCACATTTGTTAATTGATTCGCGCAAGGTTATATATCCTGAAACATCAGTTTTTATTGCAATAAGTGGCGAAAGAAACGATGGACACTTGTACCTTACAGATGCTTATAATGCTGGCGTAAGAAACTTTATGGTTGAGCATTTGCCTATAGATGTTTTGCCATTTAACTGTAATGTAATTAAGGTAAATAACAGTGTAATTGCATTGCAAAAGTTAGCAGCTTTTCATCGTGTACAATTTAAATGTCCGGTAATTGGCATAACTGGTAGCAACGGAAAAACCATTGTTAAAGAATGGTTATATCATTTATTAAAAGATGATGTAAATATTGCACGAAATCCAAAAAGTTTTAACTCGCAGGTGGGCGTTCCGCTTAGTGTTTGGGGTTTAAATGAGCAGCATCAATTGGGTTTGTTTGAAGCTGGGATATCTATGGTTGATGAAATGAAAAACCTGCAACAAATTATTAAACCCGATATTGGTATTTTTACTTTTTTAGGTGCTGCACATGCCGAAGGTTTTACCAATAACGAACAAAAACTTGACGAAAAATTAAAGCTGTTTAATCAAGCTCAAATGTTGGTTTTTTGTGCAGATCAACCCGAGGTAACACAAGGAGTAACACGTTTACTTTTAAATACCAATACCAGTTTAAATGTAATAAGTTGGAGTAAAACCAATCAAAATGCTACTTATAATTTTAACATCGAACACCGATATCAGTATACCGTAATTACTACCCGCAAAGGTTCTCAAACATTAAGTGTAAATATTCCTTTTGTTGATGAAGCAAGTGTGGTAAACGCATGTACTTGTTTTGCATTTTTAATGGCCATAAACCGCATTAGTACTGGTGTACTTAAGCGTTTTGAAGAATTGCAGCCTATAGAAATGCGCATGCAATTAAATGAAGGATTTAACAATTGTGTAATTATAAATGATAGCTACAATGCCGATATTAATGCCTTACAAATTGCATTAGATTTTATGGAGCAACAAAGTGCTGGTTATAGTAAAACTGTAATACTAAGTGATATGTTGCAAAGCGGTTTGCCCGAGCATCAATTGTACACCAATATTGCTTCATTAATTAAGCAACGCAACGTAAATAAGTTTATAGGTATTGGCACTTCCATGCAAAAATATAAATCTTTATTTCTGGCTGGTAGTTTGTTTTTTAATGATACCTCATCCTTTATAAATAACTTTAGAAGTCTGGATTTTAGCCATCAAATAATTTTAGTAAAAGGTGCGCGTAAATTTACTTTTGAACGTATAACTGCTCTACTTGAAAAGAAGGTTCACGAAACGGTATTTGAAATTAACTTAAATGCCATGGTACATAATTTAAATGTGTACCGCAATAAGTTAAAAAAGGGAGTTAAATTAATGGGTATGGTTAAGGCATTTAGTTATGGCGCTGGTAGCTACGAAATAGCTAAAGTAATGGAATATAACCGTGTTGATTATTTAACCGTGGCTTATGCTGACGAGGGTGTTAGCTTGCGCAAAGCTGGGATTAAATTGCCAATTATGGTGATGAATGCTGAGTTGGTTGCGTTTGATAGCATTATACAACATAACCTCGAGCCTGAGGTATTTAATTTTACCATGCTGGAGCAACTTATAAAAGTGTGCAACGGACAAGAAATTAGTATACATATTGAAGTAGATACAGGTATGAAACGTTTAGGTTTTGATGAGCAAGAAGTGGATGAGATAATTAACTTGTTGCTTCAAAATCAAAACTTACGTGTAAAATCTGTATTTACACATTTGGCAGCAAGCGAAGATAAAAAGCATGATTTGTTTACGCATGAGCAAATTCAAAAATTTGAAAGAATAAGTGAAAAGTTAAAAGCAGCATTTAATTATCCAATACTTAAACATGTTTTAAACAGTGGTGGTATAGCTCGTTTTCCTGAAGCTCAATTTGATATGGTGAGGTTAGGAATTGGGTTGTATGGAATTGATCCTGCTGAAAAACTACAAAAACAATTACAAGTTGTTGGAACATTAAAAACGGTGATATCTCAAATTCGTGAAGTTAAATCGCACGAAACAATTGGATATGGTCGTAAAGGAACTGTTCAACGAGATTCGAGTATTGCAGTAGTGGCAATTGGTTATGCTGATGGCTTAAACCGCAGGCTTAGCAATGGAAAAGGATACATGATGGTAAATGGTCAAAAAGCACCAATAGTAGGCAGTGTATGCATGGATATGACCATGATTGATGTTACTGATATTATTTGTAAAGATGGTGATGAAGTAATTGTATTTGGAAAAGAAATTAACATTTCTGATATCGCAACAAAAACTGGAACCATACCTTATGAGGTTTTAACCAGCGTTTCTCAGCGTGTTAAACGGATTTATTTTTATGAGTAAGTAAAACTTGGATTAACACTTAAGAATCATCATCGTTTAATAAGTTTTACTCCTTAATTTTTTTGTTTTTAAGGGTTAGTCTAAGCCATATAATACCAATTATACCAGCAATAAGTGAAGAGATAAGAATGGCAATTTTCGATTCGTTAATGATATCGTCATTTGTAAATGCAAGAAGTGTAATAAATATAGACATGGTAAAACCTACACCTCCCAAAAAGCCTACTCCAATTATGTTTTTCCAGTTTAAATCTTTAGGTAAGGCACAAAGGCCTAAAGCAGCACCTATAAATGCGAACAGGAAAATACCAAGTGGTTTTCCAATTACAAGTCCTGCCATAATGCCTAAACTATTTATTTGTGCTAATCCACTTTGCCAGCCACCATCAATTGCAATACAAGTGTTGGCAATTGCAAACAATGGAAGTATAAAAAATGCAACTGGCTTATGTAAAAAATGTTGAAGTTTGTACGAAGTTGATTGCTCACTTCCATCGCCAAACGGAATTGCAAAGGCTAATAAAATACCTGTTATTGTTGGATGAACGCCTGAGTTCAACATAAAGTACCACATGGCTACTCCTGCAACTAAATACGGAATTAAGTTGCGAACTTTTAGTCGGTTTAATACCAGTAAAAAAGCAAATATTCCTAATGCAATAAGTAAGTTTACAAATGCTATTGAAGTGGTGTAAAAAACTGCAATTACAATTATGGCTCCTAAATCATCCATCACAGCCAATGCGGTTAAAAATACTTTTAATGATGCA
>JAUCCO010000055.1:0-19221 GCA_034676125.1 Bacteroidia bacterium | reverse complement strand
TGGTAACTAATGGGAAATAATAAAACCTACTTTCTAAAAAATTGCTTGAAATAATAGTGACGATAGTAATGGTTTGAAAAAACACAGGAAGTACTATTAAAATTCCGAATAATTGCCAGTGTTTTAGTGTTAAAAATCTTCTCATTATTACTGTTTCTATTTAAAATTATTGGTATTTAACCAGCAAATATTAAAGATAAAATTTGCTTGTTCTGTTTAACAAATATCGAAGTATTATAATGTTAACCAAAAGTAAACAAAAAAAATCACTTAGCTTACCACTAACTATATAATTTATAAACAACCTGTGCTTATAAAATACGCTACTTGCATCAAAACTTGGTTTGTAAAATTAACTAATTACAGTAAACTTGTAATAGAATTTTTAAACCCAAAAGGTATAGTAAGCTTACCTTATTTATGCTTGTTAAATTTAATTATATATGAAAGCAGTAGGAAACACAGTTAACGATATTTTGGCAAATGTGCCTGAAGATAGGACAGCAGCATTTAAAAAATTGCATGATGTTATTGTTAAAAATCTTCCAAAGGGATTTGAGGCAGCCATAAGTTATGGTGCATTAGGTTATGTAGTTCCGCATTCAATATATCCAGCAGGTTATCATTGCAAGCCAATTGAACCGCTTCCGTTTGCAGGAATTTCATCACAAAAAAATACGATTAACTTATACCACATGGGCATATACTCAGATCCTAAATTATTAGCATGGTTTGTAAATGAGTATCCTAACCACAGCAAACAAAAACTTGATATGGGAAAAAGCTGTATACGATTTAAAAAGTTTGATGAAATACCATACAAACTAATTGGTGAATTAATGAAAAAAATAAGCGTTAAAGATTGGATAAATATTTACGAGACTAATATTAAAAAGTAAACTAGGTTGACTTAATAATAGTTAAAGCATTGTGCCTAACACTCTGCATTTGGGTTTGGATAATTATCGCTCTGATCTTCTAATGTATTATCAAGGCATACAAAGTCTTTTTCAACCAAAATAAATAATTCATTACCATTATTTAAAGGTTGTTTGGTATCAAAACCAACAAGGTTAGTACTTGTCCAATTCTCTGCAATGGCAGTGGGTACTTGCAGTGTTATAGTATTGTTGTTAAGTGTTGCAGTTGGTGTTGAAACTTCATTACTACTTTTTAAAACATACGAAAATGTAGCATTAACAAATTCTGTTTGTTCGGTTATTTGTCCTTGTTGGGCAAAGTTTGCAACTTCTGTTTGCGTTAACCTTAGTCTAATGCTGTTACCTTTTATACGAATTTTCATGAGTGGTATTATTTATTGGTTTTCGAATTTAAGTAATTTATTCCCATTTTTACTTGCGTGTAACTTAATGTTTCGCCTACCTGATTTTTTATTAATGATATGCTGGTGTTATCTGGGTTTTGAGATGCTTTTTCTATCAATTCAAGTTCGCTTTTGGTAATAAAATCAAATACATTTACTTGGCCAGTAGTTATAAAATCTGCCAAATGATTTTCGACTGTACCTGTTGTTATTCCGCGATGTTCGGCAATTTCTATTAAGGTTAAACCTTGAACATACATTTCTAAACTTAACTTTTTCGAACCACCTTTTTCTGGCTTGGTTGAAGCCGCTTTTGACTCAGCTTTAGCCACGCTTTTTGTTTGTACAATTAAAGGAATATCAAATGTAAAACTACCAAAAGTAATGCGTTGCACTTGGTTTAATTTTTTCCAAAGTAAAGTTTCTAAATCGTTGGTTTGATTGGTAAATTGTTTAACCTTAACCTTACCATTTAAAAACGATTGAATTTTATTAATTGGGTCAATCAATTCCTTTTTTATGGCATTGGCAAAATAGGCTTTGGCCTTAGTTACACGTTCTGTTAACAGTGTTTCGTTTATGGGTGCATTAAACAATATTTCTTCCAATTGTTTAACAAATTTATCAGCAATTTGCTGTTGCGCAGTTGCTCTTTCAAGTAGCTCAGCCGAAACACTTTTTAACATGCCATCTTCGGGTAGTTTTTTAGCATTGGTTAACTCGTTGTAAAAGTTTAATTGCACCAATAATTTACTCCAATCAAAGGTTTTTAAAAGCAGTTGCGTAGTATATTTTGGTTTCTCTTCGGCCAGTTTATTTTCAATAAATTCAGTACTGTTTTCTTGTTGCGCAAATGCGGTTATTCTATTATCAGACTGAATGCTAGATGGCGTAATATGCGACAATAAAGTAATGCCACTTAAGGTGCGGCAACGACTTAAAGCTACGTAAACTTGCCCAGCAGCAAACGAACTTCCTGCATCAACCACAATTTTATCAAAAGTTAAACCTTGACTTTTATGTATGGTAATTGCCCAAGCCAACCTAATAGGATATTGCGTAAAACTACCCAATTCTTCTTCTTCAAGTTTGTTGGTTTCTTTGTTTAGTTTATACTTAATGTTTGTCCATTTTTCCTTTTCAAGTTCAAACACTTCTTTGGTGTCGTTAAATTCAACCCTAATACTTTCTGTACTTACATGTTTAACAGTGGCCAACTTGCCGTTAAAGTATCGTTTTTCGTGGCTCGAATCGTTTTTAACAAACATAATTTGTGCACCAGGTTTTAGCTGTAAATCCAATTCGGTGGGTAAGGCTTTTTCTGAAAAATCACCAATTACAGCACCACTAAATTGAGCCGTTTTTCCGGGTAATTTTGCCAATTCGCGCTGGTTAATGGTATCGGCCATGCGGTTGTGCGTGGTTAATGTAATGCTATGTTCGTTATCGGGCGTATTTTTTGAAATGTGTCTGTTGCTTAAATCATCAAAATTTGCAGCAGTTAAACTGTTGTTTCTAATGTTGTTTAGTAAGTTTATAAAGTTTTCTTCTTTTTGCCTGTACACTTGTTTAAGCTCAATAAACAATGGCGGATTTTGTCGGATAACTGGCGCACTAAAAAAGAAAGGACTTGGGTATTCTTTTTTCATTACTTCATACTCATCATCGCCCACAACCGGTGGCAACTGAAACAAATCGCCAATAAGCAATACTTGTACTCCACCAATGGTTTTGTTGGTGCGCCTCAAATATTGTAAAATATCATTTATGGCCTCAAGCTAATCGGCCCTTACCATACTTACTTCATCAATTATAAGCAACTCTAGCTCGTTAAGTAATTCTATTTTATCGCGGTTAAAACGGAGGTTTTTTAGCAGTTGATGTTTATCTACGGTAGCATTATTACCAAAAATATTGGTTTCTTTAGGTAGGTATAAATTAAAGGGCAACTGAAAAAACGAATGCATAGTTACTCCGCCTGCATTTATTGCAGCAACGCCTGTAGGTGCAATAATGGCCACGTTTTTCTGAGCCTCGTCTTTTATTTGTTTTAAAAAAGTAGTTTTACCTGTTCCTGCTTTTCCGGTTAAAAACAAGTTGCACGAAGTGTATTTAATAACTTCGGTTGCAAGGTTAAACATAGTGTTTTCGGGTGGGGTAGATGTTTGCATAGTTTATAAGGTTATACGTTGTGGTAAAGCATAAATATTAAATCGTTGATTGCGCAAAAAACCGATAAGGGTAATGTTAAATTGTGTAGCTGTTTGAACCGCCAAACTGCTTGGTGCGCCAACTGCACAAACTACTGATATACCCGCCATTGCAGCTTTTTGTAACAACTCAAAACTTGCACGGCCACTTAAAAGTAAAACCGTATTTTTAAATAAAATATTTTGGTTTGATATGGATGCACCAATCAATTTATCGAGGGCGTTGTGCCTGCCCACATCTTCGCGCAACAATAATAATTCGCCATCAATAGTAAATAAAGCACAAGCATGAATACCACCTGTATGTTCAAAAACACTTTGTTGTTGCCTTAATTTATCGGGTAGGGTAGTTATGGTTTTTGCAGCAACTAACACATCGTTATTTACGGCAATCGCAGCACAATTTGTACTAATGGCTTCTATACTTTCTTTACCACAAACACCGCAACTACTGGTGGTGTAAAAGTTACGGTTAAGTTTTGATAGGTCAATTTCTACATCAGGATTTAGCTCCACCCGAACAATATTTTCGAGATTTTGTAAAGTATTAAGCTCAGTGCAATATTGTATTTTATAAATATCTGTTGGGTTTGTAATGATGTTTTCGGTAAACAAAAAACCAAGTGCCAATTCAAAATCATGGCCAGGAGTGCGCATGGTAACCGAAATGCTTTTTTGCAATCGGGCATCAACAGGGCCATAACCCAACCTAATTTCCATAGGCTCTTCTATGGCTAATAAGTCAACGGTTTGGGTTAATTGCCCATTATCAAAACGGGTAATATTTGAATGGTGTACACTGGCTTTGGTCATATAGTACGAATGTAGAAACTTAATTTAGATTTTAAAAAAGTTGTTCCGTGTATAAACGTTTATAAGTGTTTTTGGGGAGAGTAATTGGTTGGAGTGGTGTGATTATGTAGGTAATTATGAAATAGCAAATTATTCAAATTCGTTAGCCAAAATGATTTGTATTATGTTTTTTAACTGTACTAAATCGTTTTCAATAATATGCCAAACAGCAGACAGTTTAATGTTAAAATACTCATGAGCAATCATGTTTCTGAAAGATTTTATTTTATACCAAGGATAGTCATACTTAGCTAGCTTTTCAGTTTCAACATGTATAATTGCTTCACCAATAATTATAAACTGCATCATTACCGCATCATGAAGCATATCATTTTCGGAAAAGGTTGTTAGAGTTTCTCCCGCTGTAAATTTTTCAATATCAGCAATGGCCAGCTCAATATGCATAAGCCTTTGTTGGCTTTCTACATGGCTATTTTTCATAGATAAGCTTTAAATCAGGTTTTACGTGGTCTAAAATATATGGCTTAAAGGAATCGATAAAGCCAATATCTACTTTTCTATTTATACTTTTTTCTAATTGGTGTTGCACTTCTGCCAAATCAAAATAAGTGAATGATTCATCCGTTTGTAAGGCAATATCTACATCACTTTTTGGGCCATCATCTTCTCTCGAAAATGAACCATAAATCCAAGCTTTATCTATCTGAATAAAGTTTTTAAGTCCCTTTTTAATTTGCTGTAATATATCGTTTCTGTTCATCTTTTTAAATGCAATATAGGCCACCTTTTCCTCTGCAACTAGCAATGCTTTTGTGGCTAAATCTTCGTCAGCCAATTGGTAAACCAACTTATCCGATAGCCATGAAACAAGCAATTCACTTTCATTAATTTTAAAATAGTTGGCAAGTTTTATTACTTGTTCGCGGGTAGCATTTCTTTGTCCGCGTTCTACTTTGCTTAAAATGGCTTGGTCAATATTGAGGTATGCGGCAACAGTTCGCAAAGGCAATTGCTTTTCTTCTCTCAATTTTCTTATTGTTTCTCCTAAATTATCCATTTTAATAATTACATTTTGACAACTTATGTCAAAAGTATAAAATGATTCATGAAATACAATAAAAATAAAACTGGGTAAACTAAATTGATGACAAATTTAAACATGAAGACTTTAGAACAGTTGCGAGTTTAAATAGCAATACATTTCAAATATCAGAGCAAACCCCTAAACCTACTACACCAACACCATGTTAAACTGCGCTGCAATGTGCGTTTTTACCTTGTCTTTAACTTCTTCCATATCAACTTCTCGTCCTAATTCTTTTTGGAGTGAAGTAACTTGTTTGTCGGTAATGCCACAAGGTACAATATGGTTAAAATACTCGAGGTTGGTGTTTATGTTAAAAGCAAATCCATGCATGGTAATCCATCTGCTACACCTTACGCCCATAGCACAAATTTTACGTGCTTTTTGAGGGTTATCTGCGTCAAGCCAAACACCTGTATAACCTTGGTAACGTTCGCCTTTTAGGTTATAATCAGCTAATGTTAAAATAATAGCTTCTTCTAAAAAACGTAAATATTTATGTATATCAGTAAAAAACTGTTCTAAGTCTAAAATAGGATAGCCCACCAACTGCCCCGGGCCATGGTAAGTAATATCGCCACCACGATTAATAGCAACATACGTAGCACCAATTTTTTGTAAAAACGTCTCATTAATCAATAGGTTATTTTCGCTGCCACTTTTGCCAAGAGTGTACACATGCGGATGCTCGCAAAATATTAAATGATTTTGTGGTAATACGTGTTCTGTATCAGGTAAACTTCTGTTTAAAAACTTACGGTCAACTTTAAGTTTAAACAATTCCTCTTGTTTATCCCAAGCCTCTTGATAGGCTATTTTGCCCCAATCGTTAACAATAACAGGTATCATTCTTATAAAATTAAGGGAGATAAAATGGTATTCCCTTTTGTTTAACGGTCTTTATAAATATCTTTAAGTTCTACAGGGTCGCCATTTTTTTTGCGCATACGCATGTTAAGCACTTCAACCATTATAGAAAACGCCATTGCAAAATACACATATCCTTTTGAAACATGTTGTCCAAAACTTTCGGCTATCAATAAAACCCCAATAGTTAACAAAAACGCTAAAGCCAATAGTTTTATACTTGGGTGTTTATCAATAAATTTGCTAATTGCAGTGGCAAAAAACAGCATAATAACCATTGATATTACCACAGCTGTAATCATTATTGGTAATTCTTTAGCTAATCCTACTGCGGTAATGATAGAATCGAACGAAAACACAATATCAATTACAATAACTTGCATTACCACATTCCAAAAAGTTGGGTTGATTTTTTTACCACCACCACCACTATGTCCTTCAAGTAATTCCATAATCTCAGCGGTACTTTTGTACAATAAAAATAACCCTCCAGCTAATAAAATAATATCCCTCCAACTTAATCCATGTTCAAAAATGGTAAAAATTGGTTCCGTCATTTCATTTACAATATAGCTAATAATTGAAAGGAGGATTAATCGAATAAAAAGGGCTAAAAATAAACCTATTTTTCTTGCTTTATTTTGGGTTTCGACTGGTAGTTTATTGGTAACTAGTGATATAAAAATAACATTGTCAATTCCTAAAACTATCTCCATTACTGATAAGGTAATTAAAGAAAGCCATGCCTCTGGAGAGGTTAATAAAGATATTAGGTGCATAAGTGTGGGTGCAAATATATTATTTTTTCACACGTTTTTTAATCTGTTTTATTGGTGAAAAATCGCCACTTTTGCAAAACATGAGATACGACAAACACATATTTATTTGCACAAACCAAAAAGCAGAAGGAAAAACTTGCTGTGGTGAGGCAAGAGGAATGGAAATAGTAAATAAATTTAAAGAAGTACTAAAAGAAAAAGGCTTGCAAGGCAAAATTAGGGCCCAACGTTCTGGCTGTTTAGATGCTTGTAGCAATGGCCCTGCTTTAGTTATTTACCCAGAAGGCACATACTACGGCCATGTTACTTTAAATGATGTGGAGCGCATTATTGAAGAACACGTGGTTAAAAACCAAGTGTTAACCGATTTAGAGCTTACTTATTAAGTTTTTATAATACCTTTTTTGGCATACAGTTTTGCTCATAACAAGTAAAACTGTGTATATTTACAGCGCATGCAATTTGTATATCCTACTTTTTTATGGGCTTTGGCTGCTATTAGCATTCCCATAATTATTCACTTATTTAACTTTAGGCGCTATAAAAAGATTGTTTTTAGCGACATAAGGTTTTTGCAGCAATTGCAAGAACAAAACAAATCGAAACAAAAACTTAAGGATTTGTTGATTTTATTGTGTCGTATTTTAGCTGTTTCGGCTTTGGTGTTAGCGTTTGCACAACCATTTTTACCATTAGGGCAAAACAGCAAAAGTGGTGGCCAAAATATGGTTAGCATTTTTGTTGACAATAGTTTTAGTATGAATGCACAAGGGAGTGACGGTGCCTTATTTGAAATGGCGAAAAATAATGCACGTGCAATTGTAAATGCGTTTGATAACCATGATAAGTTTCAAATTATTACCAACGAACTAACTGGTAGCGAACAACGTGTGGTTACTAAAACAGAGGCTATTAATAGAATTGATGCTATTGAACCCACTGCTGCAAGTGCTACTGTGGTTGATATTGCTGCAAAGCAAAACAATGCATTTAATGCAGCAAATGGTAAATATTTTCATGCGTTTTACATCAGCGATTTTCAACAGCCGCAGTTTAATTTAAATCAGATAAATGCTGATAGTAGTATTAACTACAATTTTATTCCTGTAGAAAATAAATCAGCCCAAAACTTAAGTATTGATTCGGTTTATTTTACAACGCCATTTATTAAAACAAACGAACCTTTAAATTTACAAATTAAATTAACCAACCACGGTAACAATTTAGTTGAAGGCTTAGTAGTGAAAGTAACTTTAAACCAAGTTCAAAAAGCGTTAATAAATGTAACTATTGGTGCAGGCGAAAGCGTAGTTACCACCGCTAATTTCACTTTAAACAATGCCGATTGGCAGCAAGGCGAAGTAAGTATTGTAGATTATCCGATAACATTTGATGATAAACTTTATTTCTCGTTTAAGCCAACTTCGCAATACAAAATATTATGTATTAGCAATACATCAAACCAATTTATAAATGCGGTTTATGCAAACGATTACCAATACGCAATTACACAAAATACCTTTGGAAATATTAATTACCAAGGGTTTGATAACTACAGCTTAATTATTATTAACGAGCCAAACGAATTTTCGAGTGGATTAAGTAACGAGTTAAACAACTATTTACAACAAGGCGGGCAAGTATTACTTATTCCGCCAACTACCAATGCCGCTGCGCTAAACACGTATGCACTAAGTTTAGGATTGCCAATTTACGGTAACATTACCAAGCAATTATTAAAAGTTAATAGCATAAACAACCAACATGTTTTGTTTAAAAATGTGTTTAAAAAACAAACTGGTAATATAGATTTCCCTATAGTTAACAGTTATTATCCTTTACAAAAACAAAGCAATACAAAGGGCAGGGGTTTAATAACTTTAAATAATGGCGATAATTTATTGTGGCAAGCAGGTGTAAACAAAGGCAATGTTTATCAATTGGCAATACCTTTAAATGCAACATTTAGTAATTTACAACAGCATAGTTTATTTGTGCCCATGATGCTTAACATGGCAGTAGGCATGCAAAATAACAAACCTTTATATTACGTTATAAAACAAAATAAGCAGGCACAATTACCCAATAATTTAGTTTTAACACAAAAGCTAATTGAGCTTAAAAGTAACCAACAATCTTTGGTTACCGAGCCGTTTAAAAACCAAGGTCAGTTGGTTGTAGAAACAGAGGCAATAAATACCCCAGGTTGGTTTAATGTTACCTCAAAAGGAGATAAAAATACATTGGCAGTTTTTTCTTTTAACAACAATAGAAACGAAAGTTACATGCAGTTTTTTTCTGAAAAGGACATTAAAAACCAAGCTGTCGCACTGCCAAAGATTAATGTAAACACAAGTGATGCGCAAGTTTTAGGTGCTCAAATAAGTAGCGAGTTAAGTGGTAAACAATTGTGGCGATGGTTTATTGCATTGGCTTTACTATTGCTATTAACAGAAATAGTTTTAATACGGTTAATACGCTAAAAAATGGAAGACTTAATAACAATACACGGCATAAATTTTACTGCAATATTATCTGATAATGGGGCAGAACTTAAAAGCATAAAACATAAAAACGGAACCGAATTTATGTGGCAAGCCAATGCTGATATTTGGCCAAGAACAGCTCCTGTATTATTTCCAATTATAGGCAAAGTAAAATCAGATTTATTGCGTGTTGAAGATAAAACCTATGCCATTTCGCAACATGGTTTTGCGCGCGATAAAAAATTTACGGTATTAGAACAAACTGATAATAGGGTGGTTTTTAAACTATCGTACAATGATGAGACTTTGCAGAAATACCCTTTTGATTTTAAATTATTATTAAGCTACACCTGGCAAGCCGATGAGTTGATTTGCGGTTATCAGGTGCAAAATATTGGGGTAGGCGATATGCCTTTTAGCATTGGCGCACATCCTGCATTTAATATTCCTGATGAAGATTTTGCTAACTGCTCGCTTATTTTTAACAAACCCGAAACAGCCGAGCGATACCTATTAGAAAACGGATTATTTAATCATCAAACAGAATTGGTTTTAAATAATACAACAGAATTGCCATTAAGTATAGCCTTGTTTGATAAGGATGCGGTGGTATTTAAAAACCTAATATCAAACCAAATAACCTTAAAGCATAAATTGAGTAATTACAGTGTAACTATGGGTTTTGATGGTTTCCCCGATTTTGGTATTTGGACAAAAAAAGGATCGCAAAGGTTTATATGCTTAGAGCCGTGGTTTGGCCATGCTGATTATATTGAAGGCCATGAGGATATTATAAAAAAAGCAGGTATGCTTTCGCTACCTGCTCATCAAATTTTTAATGCACAATACACGTTAAAGTTTAGCGTATAGTTGTTTATTTCTTTAAAATTTTAAACTCAACCCTGCGGTTTAGTTGGCTATCTATATCATTGTTATTGTCTGCAATGGGTTGTGTTTCGCCATAACCAATGCTAAATAACCTACCTGCTTTAATTCCTTTTAAAACTAAATAAGCTTTAACTGCAGCAGCACGTTTTTCGCTTAATAGTTGATTGTCTTCATCACTTCCAGTAGCATCTGTATGGCCAGCAATTTCAATGCTCATGTCTTTATTATCTTTCATTAAACTCACTAATCTGTTTAACTCAGGCATCGATTCATCTTTAAGTACAGCACTATACATATCAAAAAATATGTTGTTTAAACGCACTACTTGGCCCGTTTTAATAGCCACCATAGTTAGGTTTTGTTTGATTTCTTTGTACTCTCCTGGCTTAGTTAAATCAATATTAACCGAAACTGGGATATAACCCGCTGCACGTGCCGATATACCATAGTTTTTGCCATAAGGTAATATCACTTTAAAATCTCCACTTTTACTCCAAAAACTTGTTTTACCAGCTTCAGTGCCAGAAGGTAATTCTTCGTATATTATTTCAGCTTCAATGGGTTCTTTTGTATCAGCACTAAGTACTTTACCGTTTATTAAAACCACCGGGTTTGGTTTGCTTTGTTGGTTCAACTTTATTTCTACAATATCAGCTTTGCCAAGCGTATTTTTATACGAAACCATATAGGCCACATGTCCGCTAGCAGGTATGGTGTAATAACCATCCCATTCTTCGGTGTTTATTTGTGGGCCAAGGTTAATGGGTTCGCTCCAGTTTGTCCATGTATCATCAAGTCTGCGGGTTAAATAAATATCATTTTGTCCAAAACCACCGGGGCGGTTGCTGCTAAAATATAAGGTAACTCCATCTGCTGCCATAAACGGGGTCGATTCGTCATAAGAGGTGTTAATTACCGTTCCTAGTGATTTAGGTTCGCTCCATCTGCCATTAACTGATAGTTTTGAAACGTACAGGTTATTTAATTTTCCATCTACTTCTTCACAAAAGCTTAACAATAAAGTTTTATTGTCGGGTAATAAATTTGCCGAAGAATATAGGCCGCTGTTCATCTTATCAAACTTTTTAATATCAAGTTCGGTTGGTTCGCCCCATGTACCATTTCGTTTTTCAATAAAACTAAAGCCAACACCCCAATAAACACCATCTTTATAGGCTCCACCAATTAGCATTTTATTGCCCGAAGTACTAATATTAAAAAGGGTATTAAATTGTTGTTTGTTAAAGGGCTGTCCAATGTTTACAGCTGGTTGCCAATCACCATTTTCGCTTTTTTCACTCTTCCAAATGTCTTGTCCCTCAATTGGGTTTGAGTTTTGAGGATGATTTGAACGTACAAAATATAGTTGATTGCCATCAGCACTAATTACCGGATTTAACTCGGAATAAACAGAGTTAATGGCAGTGCCCAAATTAACTGTATTGTATGTACTTTGAGCTGATACAGATATAATGGAAATTAATCCAATACTTAATATAATTGCTTTGTTAAATTGTTTAATCACAGATGTTTTTATTTTTATATTACTTAAATATGGTTTAATATTTAATGGCTAATTTAATTGTCGTTTAATTTTTTATTGATGCTCAATTGGTAATTGCAATATAACATTATCCCAAGCCAATTTTACTTGTAAAGTACTGTCTTCCGATTTAAAATCAATGGTAAACTGCTCGCTTATATTATTGGTTTCTTCAGCAGGAATATTAACCCTAATTACGTCATTTATTTCATCGGGTGGGGTAGCTCCCCAGCGGCTATTTTCGGTATTAAAAGCTATTATCCATTCTGTTTGACTTGGTATTGCATAAATGGCATACTTACCTGCAGGTAGTTGTTGTCCATTTATTAATAAATCTGTTTTGGTATTAAAAGTGGTGGCCTCATTGGCACCCAAACGCCAGTATTGGCCATAGGTTTGTAACGCTCCGGTTTCTGTTGGGCCAAATATTATACGGCCTTTTTTATATGGGCGGCAATAATCTATCGTAATGTCAAAACCATTTTCGTTATAGGTAATTACTTGATTGGGGCTATGTTTTTTTGTGGTAGATAACATATAAAACAATACACCTGCCACTAACAATATAAATGCACCTAAGCCTATTAGTATTTTCTTTTTCATTATTGTGGTAAAGGTAATATGTATCAATTAATTTTTTGCATTTGTTTTAATACCGTTTTTGCAGCTCCCTTTAATGATGGTAATTCTTCCTGTAAAATGGGTTCAACACTTAAAATAATTTCGTTTTTTAAATCGGGGTAATGTTTGGCCAGTTTGCTAATAACATACATTGCAAAAACACGCGAAGCTGTTGGTTGTTTTAAATTTATGATGGTATTAAAGCATAAATCTACTATAAAACCATGATGCTTAATAGGTAAATCAGCTACAACATGCAATGCCCTAAATACATTTCTATGAAAAGATACATGCAATGGATTTTCTATTCGTTTAAATAATTTATCCCAATAAGGCAGCAATAATATTGGGTGGTTTTCTGCTATAATTCCCATTGCCCACGATGCCCTTTGAACCATCAATACATCATCACTCAATACCAAATCCATTAACTCTTTAAACCGCATTTTATCATTGCCAACATATTGTTTTACAGCTAAATTAGTGGCTTTACTATGTGCTAGCGTTATTGCTTGTTTAATATTAAAACTCATGTAAAGTTATTCTGCAAAGGTTATGTTATTTACTTCTTTTTTAATATTGGCTGCCGTTTGCTGCATGGCCATAAACAAATCGGCTTGTAACTGGGCGGGATAATGGTTTTGCGCAAACGTTATTTCGGGTAGGTTTTGGTTTGATGATATTTTTTCAACCGATTCTGATAACATAAAATAAATAGATCGCATGGCCCTAACTTCATCATCACTTAAATATTGGTTGCTATTTAATTGGTATGATAAAGTTGCTAAGTAGGAGGTAAGTTGGTTATTTAAAACCGTAAACTGAAATACATTGGTAGCATTTTTTTGTTTGCTTTTAGGTTCGGCTAACATGCGCTGAAATATGGTGGTTAAATAACTACTTTGCACATAAAGTTCTTTACGAGCAAGCTTGTGGTTTGATTGCGACAACTGCGTTTCATCTCTTTCGGCAATAGATTTTAAGTAATTCATGTTGGCAATTAACACCTTTTGCATTACCTCTTTTAGCTGGTACGACTCCCAATTTGGTAATATAAAATAGGTAGCACTTAATGCCAATACTGCCCCAATAAAAGTATCAATTATACGCTCCCAAGCAATAGAAAAACCAACGCCACTTTGTAGTAAACTAAATACTATTAAAACGTAGGGTGTCATAAATAACACACTTACTATGTATTTAATGCGCATAAAACTAAATGCAAGCACCATAAATGTTACTAAAAAAGCAAAGCGTGCATCAACTCCTGGAAAAAACTTTAATACCAATAAGCCAATTGCACCACCTATTACGGTTCCTATTAATCGCTCGTAATTTCGTTTTTTAGTAAGGCTGTATCCAGGTTTTAAAATCACAATAATTGAAATTAAAATCCAATAACTATAGGTAGCATTGTATATGGTTTGTGCAAATACAAAACCTATCATACAAACAATTGCCATACGCATTGCATGCCTAAAGTGGTTTGATTTTGGGGTAATATTTGCAATAAACAATCCCCAATCTATTATTTGTGGTTGTACAAAACGTTTAAACTCGGCACTTCGCTCTGCAGTAATTTGTAGTGCACTTTGTTCATATCCATGAATGGTTTCTATGCGGTTATTAATGTTTCTTAAGTTTATTAAGATCCGTTTTAGTACATGCGTTTTAATGCCTTGTTCTTCTAACTCATCAACTTTTGCTTTAAGTATATTTAAGGCAGGAATAAAATTGTTATGCAAAACGCAGTGCTCGTGGCTATGCATATTGTTGCCAATGTCAGATAGCTCATTGGCCATTTGTATAATTACTTTTTCAAAATGCGGTAAAATACCAGTATGTCCGTAATTTTCATGAATATCTGCATAATTATAATGCGTGGCCATGCTTTGTTCATATAAATCAACCAAATCAATAAAAGTTAATAATAATGATCTGCTGGTTAGTGTAGAATCAACAAGAATTTTGCGGGTTTTAAATAATATTTCGCGTACATGCTCTTGGTATTCGTTTACAACGGCTTGTTGGTCGATTACCTTTTTATATTGTTCCTCTATATTGATGCCTTGTTTGTAAAATCCCGCTTTAAGTTCAATAAACTTTGCAACTTCAAAAATGCACTCACCTAAAATTTGTTTTGAAGCCCGATAAGGCATTAATTTTTGACTAAAAAAGCTTAAAAAGAAGTACCAAACACCGCCCGATGTAACTAAAGCCGAATAAAATAGGGCTTGGGCAACACTAAGTTTTTGGTCAATTCCTAAAATCATTACAGCCAAACACGATATGCCAATTGCCGAAGCTCTTGCACCAAAAACATGCATCATGCTAAATAAAAAGCAACTTACACCAATAAAAACAGTAAGTAATGGAGCAAAGTGGGCAAATAATGGGGTGATAAAAGCCATTATAAAAATCAATCCAATGGTTACTAACATTGCATTTCTGCGGTGTTCGTAAGGGCCAGGATTATCGGGAATACTCACACATAATGCGCCAATAGAGATGGCTATACCTTTATGTATATCGCCCAAATTATAAAACAAAACCGAGGGCAAAAGCAACCCAATAGAAATTCGAATACCATCACTAAAATACTGACTGTACAAAAAACGCTTGAGTGTTTTTGCAGCAGAAGTAAGGTTATGCGGAATTGTCTCGGTAAATTGATTCATTTAATTAATGTGTTACCAAATTAACAGAAAGAAAATGGCAAAAAAAAACATGCCCTAAAGCATGTTTTTAAACGATAACAATGTTGTAATTATATAACTTTAACGTTAATCGCGCTTAAGCCTCTAGGGCCGTTTTGCGTTTCAAATGTAACCTTGTCGTTTTCGCGAATCTCGCTTTGTAAACCTGATACGTGAACAAAAATGTCTTGTCCGTTTCCATTACTTGGAGAGATAAATCCAAAGCCTTTCGTTTCGTTGAAAAACTTTACTGTGCCTTCTTGCATTGTAATTTTATTTAATAAATGAGGTCGCAAGGTATGATAAATTTTTTCTTGTGCAATATATTTGTTTGATATTTAAAACAAAGTGAGCATAAATAGGCTTTTACAAGTATAAATAATGTATTAATGATGGATAGAAATGCAAGTATTTTGCCATTACGACCTGAAATTGTATTGGATAATGAACGAAAATCGTTGACAATTGAGCAGTTTCAGAATGATGTTTTAAGGCCAATTTTAAAATTTCAGCACGATTTGTTGGTGCTACACTTTAAACAGCAAATAAAAAATCAACCCAACCCAATACCACAATTAGATTTGCTAGTGAAACAAACTTTACAAAACAATTTAACACTACGCACCTTTTATATTGGATTGATAGTAGGACTTTTTACTACCGATGAACTTATGTTTTATCACCAATACACCTCCGAAATTAATAAGCGTATTATACAAATGTTGATTACTAGGATACAAAGTGCTTTGTAAATTTTAAATTATTTGATGTAATTTGTTGTTGATTTAAAATTATGACTAACAACAACCAGCTCGCTGTATTAAAACAGTTTGCAAACAATATACAAACCCTTACACCCGAAGCCGAACTTGATTTTTTGCAAATTTGGCAACCATTTGAAGCCAAACGTAAAGAAATATTAACCTTTGCAGGAAATACAGAAATGTACTTGTATTTTGTTGTTGAAGGCGTGCAACGTATTTATTACCTTGATGATTTAGATAGGGAAGCAACTTTGGTATTTACTTATTCACCTAGTTTTGGAGGTGTTTTAGATTCGCTTTTGCTTCAAACTAAATCGGCTTATTATTATGAAACACTTACTCCTTCAATATTTTTAAGAGCCCCAATTAACCAGTTGTTAAACGTTATGCAAAACCACAACAGCATAGAAATGATGGTTAGAAAAGGTTTAACTGTAGCCATGGCTGGTTTGCTAGGCCGTTTGGTTGAGTTGCAATGTTACAGTGCCGAACTTCGATTTACGGAATTATTAAAACGTAGTCCGCATATTTTACAATTGGTACCTCATAAATATTTGGCCAATTACTTAGGAATGGATGCTACCAACTTTAGTAAATTAATTAATAAGGTTAAAATTTAATCAACCCTAAAAATCTTGGTAAATACCAATAATAGTTATGTTGTAGTTGACCACTTTTGTGCCATCAAAAAACAACAAATTATGAAAACAGCAAAAATATCAAACCTAATAGCCAAATTATTTATTGGGTTTTCGGCATTAAGCCTATTGTCGGTAAGTTTAATGGCCATTGTTAACCCACAATCTGTTATGGATTTAGTGCAAGTAAAACTAAACAATACTGATGCATTTAGTTCTATTAGAGGTGTATACGGTGGTGTTGGATTAACATTAGTAATTACCTTAGTTTACTTAATGATTAATAATGTAAAATTAGGCTTAGGTATTTTAAGTTTATTGTGGGGTTTTTATGCAATATCAAGGGCATTAACCATTTTAGTTGAAGGGCCATTAGGTAGTTTTGGTACACAATGGATTATTACCGAAACCATTTTATTTACCATAGCCGTAATTTTATTTATAATTATACCAAAGCCTATTTATGAAACAAATAAATAATAAGGTACTAGATAACTTAGCGTTGCAGGTAGAATTTCACCTGCAATTGGCTATTAAACACTACCAAAACTTACCCGAGCAAAAGCTAATGCAGCAGCCTAAACCAAATAGTTGGAGTGCAACACAATGTTTATGGCATTTAAATAGTTATGCCAGTTTTTATTACCCATTAATAGAAAATTGTATAAACAAAACAACCACAAATGCCGCTTTTAAACCAGGTTGGTTGGGTAATTATTTTGTAGGTATGATGAATAAATTGAACAGCAATTACAAAGCTTCAAAACAACACATTCCTTTAAGTAATACTAATGCCCACCAAACATTGGCTACCTTTATTAACCACCAAGAAACATTGATAATTTTTTTAAGGCAACTAGAGCAATCAGATTTAAACCAAAGATTACCTACTTCTATATCAAGGTTTATAAAATTAAAATTGGGTGATATATTAACGTTTATAATAGCACATAATAACCGACATTTATTACAAGCCAATGCTGCTTTAGGTGTTAAATTGTAATATTCTGGTGAGCCTGCAAACTGACGGCCACGTGAACGGAAGCGCGAGATAATATTTACCGCTACCGAAACCACCACCCGTTTTTATGTAACCAAAGGTTGGAGTGCCACAGCCACTACAGCCCTGCAACAAATAGAGCTTGATTATTTAATTGTATTAGAAATACCAAACCAGATCCTACCAATTGCATTTGTTTTAGTGCCAACCAAAAACAAATTTGCAATGGTAGATGCCGAGGAGAAGAATTAAAATTAACTCAAATTGTAAAATTATTCGGCATTAACTATATTAGCTGCGCTACAATAAACCAAAATTTAACCATGCTGGCCAATGCAGGTGTAAACATTAACGATAGTGTACAAGTACGTAATTACTTAAACGGTTATTACAACCGCAATTACAGTTATGCGGCCTACAGCCAGGTATTAAGTGGTTGTGCCAACCAAACGTTAAACTACGTATTGGCCTTGCCGGGTATTGAAGCCGAGGAAGCGAAAGAGGCTTACCGTTTCGGGTTTAATGGCATGGAAAAGACGGATGAAGCATACGGTACTGGAAATGAATATACTACAGAATTTAGGCAATATGATGCGCGGTTAGGTAGGTGGATGAGTATTGACCCATTGTTTAGAAATTTTCCATGGCAAAGTCCTTATGTTGCTTTTGATAATAATCCAATATTAATAAAAGACCCTCTTGGGTTAGCTGGTGAAAAGGCAACTGGTGATGCTAATAAAAAGCATGACAGGGAAAACAAGCGATACGACAATTTAAAGAAAAGGCTTTCAAAAAAATATGCAGATGACCAAGGAAAATATTTATCAGAATTAGCAAGAATTGGAAGTAAGAAAAGATATGGTTCTGCGTCCGTCAGGGCAGGTGGATTGATGGGTGAGAAAGATGGAAGTCCTTCATCCGCTACAGGGTCAACATTTCAAGATGGTTATGATAATAGGAAAAGTGAAAGTTACGAAGGGAAAACAAACATGAGAATGAGTGGTCCATATCAAGTTTACGGTCAATTGGGTGAACAAGTTGGAACCCCTGTTGAGTTTGAAATTAGTGTTAATAATGGCGAACAATTATATTTAAGAGCCGTAACTACTGCCGGATTTAAAGTGAGTGTTTTTGTTAATGGTCAACCTTTGTTGGATTTTGCTGAGGCAACCGAAACACTGCCTACTAATGTTCAACTTCCAGCTCAAGTTGGAACACATCCTAAGTCCACGGATTATAAAGTAGCAACAGTAAATACAGGATCTTCATCACCTACTATTGTTAAAATAACATTTGTTACTACTTTTACTAAAGCAGGGTCTCAAGTACATTATACTTCTTATGGACATCCATGGACAATCTCTAATGTAACATTATCAAAATTCTTACCAGCGGCAGCAGCACCTAAAAATTAATAATTATGAACAGAGAAAAAATATTGAGCCTTTTTATTTTAGTAAGGATTTCTTTACCTGCATCTTTTGCTCAAGAAATTACCACTCGCGTTG
>JAUCCO010000054.1:0-19355 GCA_034676125.1 Bacteroidia bacterium | reverse complement strand
CTGTTATTTTTAAGTGGCGCTTTTGATAGTGTAAGCGTAATAATACGAGGTAATATTTTACAATTACAAACACCAGATGAAATGCGTGGGAGAGTGTCTGCGGTAAATTCTATGTTTATTGGTTCATCAAATGAAATTGGCTCGTTTGAAAGTGGGGTGGCCGCAAAATTATTAGGTACAGTTCCATCAGTAGTGTTTGGCGGGTGTATTACCCTTTTAGTAGTTGGTATTACCAGCATTAAGGCGCCTCAACTAAAGCGGTTTAAATATTAAACCTTTTAATTAACTTATTGGTTTTTTATAACTTTTGCAAAAATAACTAATAGCACATTCAGCACATTTAGGGTTACGCGCTACACATACATACCTGCCATGCAAAATTAACCAATGGTGTGCTTTGGCAATATATTGTTCTGGTATATGTTTTACCAACTGTTCTTCGGTTTGTTTTGGTGTTTTAGCATTAAGCGTTAACCCAAGTCGTGCACTTACCCTAAACACATGCGTATCAACTGCCATTGCTGGTTTATCAAACACCACAGATGCTATTACATTAGCAGTTTTTCTACCAACACCTGGTAGTTTAATTAAGTCGTTTATATCTGAAGGAATTTCGCTGTTAAAATCGTTTACCAGCATTTGCGCCATACCAATAAGGTGCTTTGCTTTATTATTTGGGTAACTGATGCTACGTATAAGTGGAAATAAATCATCAAAAGTAGTTTCAGCTAAAAGTTCAACAGTTGGGTAGTGTTTAAATATTTGAGGGGTAACCATATTTACACGTTTATCTGTGCATTGGGCTGATAAAATTACCGCAACTAATAATTGATATGGATTTTCGTAATAAAGCTCTGTCTCTGCTTCGGGCTGGTTTTTGCTAAAATAATTAATAAAGTGCTCAAATCTTTCTTTACGTGTCATAAAATCAAAAGTAAGGATAAGAAATTTTAGATTTATGAAAAACTAAAACGATTAAATAGCTTTATCGGTTAAGTTCTACCAATCATCAACATAAATTATAGTATGACTTATGTTATATGATTTTTAATTATAAAAGGTATACTTTGTTGGTGTTAATTAATTAACCCTTTAGCAACTAAATAAGGTACAATAAGCCAAAGTAAACCTTTAATTAAAAAGAAAAAGAAACCCATCCAACCCATGCGTTTAAGCACAGATACAAAGCTTTTACGCTGTTGGTGAGGAACAGGGCATTCTAATGGTTTATCTTTAGTTTGTTCAGTAATAGGACACATAATTGCTAAATGTGGCACAATATTAAGGTTATATATTAGGAATAGCAACCCGTAAAAAAGTTCTTACACAATTAAAACAAAACATTATGAAAAAAGGAATGAATCAAATTGGATTAGATGTTACAAAAGCAAAAAATGTAGCAGATGAGTTAAATTTATTATTGGCCAATTACCAATTGTTTTATATGAATACAAGGGGTTTTCATTGGAACATTAAAGGTGATAATTTTTTTGAATTACACATAAAATTTGAAGAGTTATACACTAATCTTGCCCTTAAAGTTGATGAAGTTGCTGAGCGTGTTTTTACTTTGGGACACACACCAACACACACATTTACCGACTATCTTAAAACCACTAAAATAAAGGAACAAAAAGGAGTGAGTGATGGTAAAAAAGCAATTACTTTTATTTTAGATTCGTTTTCGATTATTATTAGTAAACAACGAGAAATTATGGCCTTATCAGAAAAAGCAAATGATGAAGGAACCAACGATTTAATGAATACCTATATAAGCGAGCAAGAAAAATTGGTATGGATGTATACCTCATACATGGGAAGGTAAGGTATTGATTATTTGGATTTTTGGATTATTTAAGTAATATTTGATAGTCCGTATGATACGAAAAAGCTTCTACTTTATGTAGCAGTTGAAACAGAAAAAGCCGAGCAAGTAATGTTGCCCGGCTTTTATTTTTTGGGTTGATATAGGAATTGCTAAGTATTATTTATGAGAGTTAAACTAACATAAAGGATTATTTTAAAGGATATTTAATAGCTATTAAGTAAAGATGCTATAATTTCTGGTTCCATGGTTGTGTTTTCACAACTATTTAACTAAAGGTATGATTATGTATTCAAAAATCGAATTGTATGGTGTCCAAATTCTAACATTACTTTTTATGGGGAGTTGATAACTATTGATGGAAAATATATAGTATTGATCTCGAAATATTCAGTGAAAGTAAAGCTAGTTTAGTATTAGATTACTAAATTAGAAGCATTATTTTCAATTGAAATAGAATTTTGAATGGCACAGGAACAGTATATTTAAATGAACTCAATTACTTTTATTGATACGGAGATTGAACCCAAAAGCAAAAAAATACTAGACATTGGTGGTGTTAAGGATAACGGCAATTCATTTCATTCAAGTTCAATAACCGAATTCATTACTTTTCTTTTAGGAACCGATTTCATTTGTGGGCATAATATTCTAAACCATGATTTAAAATACATTCATAAAGCTGTTGAAGGTGCAGGAATCAATTCGTTAAATGTTATTGATACATTATTTCTTTCTCCGTTACTTTTTCCTACAATGCCATACCACGCATTGCTTAAAGATGACAAGTTACAAATAGAGGATGCGAATAATCCACTTAACGATTCAATAAAAGCGAAAGACCTTTTTTTTGATGAAGTTGCTGCATTTCAACAAACAGATGAAATACTAAAACAAATTTTGTATTTGTTATTAAATGAGAAAAAGGAGTTTCATTCCTTTTTTCTTTTCAATTCATATGCATGTAATGACACAAACCTTGAAAAGTTAATTCTTGAAAAATTTCATGCTGAAGTTTGTGAACAAGTAAATCTGACAAAAATAATTTCAGAACACCCGATTGAATTAGCTTATTCTTTGGCCTTAATAAATTGTCAAAATCGCTATTCAATTACTCCGCCTTGGGTACTAAAAACATATCCTGAAATAGAAAAAGTAATGATTGCCTTGAGAAACAAACCATGCCTTAAGGGTTGTGTGTATTGCAATCAAGCTTTGGACATACACAAAGGATTGAAAACATATTTTGGTTTTGACTCATACAGAACGTACGCAGGTGAGCAATTGCAAGAGAAAGCAGTCAAAGCAGCAGTTGACAATAAATCACTCTTAGCAGTTTTTCCAACAGGTGGTGGCAAGTCAATAACATTTCAAGTTCCCGCGTTGATGAGTGGTGTTGCAATAAAAGGGCTTACAATTGTGATTTCCCCTTTGCAATCACTGATGAAAGACCAAGTTGATAACCTTGAAAAAATTGGAATTACAGATGCAGTTACAATAAACGGTTTGCTTGACCCAATTGAAAGAGGAAAATCCTTTGAAAGAGTTGAAGATGGATCTGCATCGTTGCTATACATCTCACCAGAATCTTTACGTTCAAAAACAATTGAACGCCTTTTATTAGGAAGAAAAATTGTCCGCTTTGTTATTGATGAAGCTCACTGCTTTTCATCATGGGGACAAGATTTTAGGGTTGATTATTTATACATCGGTGATTTCATCAAACAAATTCAGGAAAAGAAAAATCTTGAAGAAACAATTCCAATTTCATGTTTTACTGCAACTGCTAAGAAAAAGGTTATTGAAGACATTTGTGCTTACTTCAAAGAAAAACTTTCACTTGATTTAGAAATTTTCAGTTCAAGTGCAACAAGAACAAACTTGCAATACAAAGTTTTTGAGAAAGGTGATGAAGAAGAGAAGTATAATTCAGTTAGAGACTTAATTGAAGAAAAAAACTGCCCAACAATTATTTATGTTTCAAGAACTAGGAAAGCCTATTTGCTTGCAGAGCGTTTGATGGAAGATGGTTTTAATGCGAAGCCGTATCATGGTAAAATGGATGCTAAGGAAAAAACAGCCAACCAAGATGCTTTCATAAAAGGTGAAATTCCAATCATGGTGGCAACTTCTGCATTTGGAATGGGAGTTGACAAAAAAGATATTGGAATGGTAATCCACTATGAGATTTCCGACTCATTAGAGAATTACATTCAAGAAGCGGGCAGAGCTGGACGAGATGAAAATATAACAGCAGATTGCTTTGTGTTGTTTAATGAGGAAGATCTTGGCAAACATTTCATTTTACTAAATCAAACAAAACTCTCAATCAAAGAAATTCAACAAGTTTGGAAAGCGATAAAAGAAATTACGAAATTCCGCT
Source organism: Bacteroidia bacterium (assembly GCA_034676125.1). Lineage (GTDB taxonomy): Bacteria > Bacteroidota > Bacteroidia > UKL13-3 > UKL13-3 > UBA6183. Next base: position 15,147 of record JAUCCO010000054.1, on the reverse strand, counting down.
TATCTGTTTCTAATTCTGCGTTAGAGATTGCACGAATGGCAGGTTGGGATGATAATGTTGTTGAAATTGAAACAAGAGTAACAACCGCAATTGCAGCCCTCGAAGATGCTGGCTATTTAAAACGAGGACAGAATATGCCAAGAGTTTTTGCCAACAGTATTCTTTCAAAGAACGCACAAGAAGCGATTGAAAAAATAAATACTTCGCAACGATTTGAGGAGAAGCAAAAGGAAAAAGGAATCAGAATTATCAAGAAACTTTTTTCAAGTAAGAGCAAGAAGCAAAACAGTGATGAAGAAGCGGAATCAAGAATAGATTACATAAGCGACCATTTAGGAATTGTAAAAGAAGAAGTAATAAACATAGTCAATCTCCTTCGGGAGGAAAAAATTTTAGCGGATGCAAAAGATTTAACCGCATTTATAAAGAAAGGTGAAAACATAAATCGCTCATTAAAGATCGTGGAAGTTTTCAATCAGATTGAAAATTTTCTTTTACCAGTATTTGAAGAGCAGGAAAAAACTTTTCATATAAAAGAATTAAATGAAGATGCTGAAGAAAAAGGTTGCAAGGATGTTACACCAAACAAAATAAAAACCATCATCAATTTTTGGGCAATCAAGAATTGGATTAAACGTCACAACGAAGAATATTCAAAGAATCATGTTGTGATTCTTTGCGTTCAGCCAAAAGCTCTTTTAAAAGAAAAGCTAGAGAAAAGATATGAGCTAGCTAGATTTCTTGTTGAATTCCTCTACGAGAAAAGCAATACAAACATTTCCGATAAAGAAAAAGAAGAGGTTTTAGTTGAATTTTCAGTGCACGAATTGAAAGACGAGTTTGAAAAAAGACCGAGACTTTTTGAAATGAAAGTTTCGATTGAAGATGTTGAGGATACACTTTTTTATCTTTCAAGGATTGATGCTATAAAAATTGAAGGTGGTTTTTTGGTTGTATATAATCGCTTAACAATTGATAGAGTTGAGCAAGACAATAAGATAAGATATAAGACTGACGATTATCAAAAGCTAAATCAATTTTACGAAAACAAGATTCAGCAAATTCATATTGTTGGTGAGTATGCAAAAAAAATGATTGGTGATTACAAAGGTGCTTTGCAATTTGCTGATGATTATTTTCAATTAAACTACACTTCTTTTCTCAATAAATACTTCAAAGGCAGCCGACAAAATGAAATTAAAAGAAATTTAACTCCTGCAAAGTTCCGTCAGTTGTTTGGTTCGTTATCTCCAACCCAATTGGAAATCATTAAGGACAACGAAACAAAATACATTGCAGTTGTGGCGGGACCTGGGAGTGGAAAAACAAGGGTATTGGTACATAAATTAGCTTCATTGCTATTAATGGAGGATGTAAAGCATGAGCAACTGCTTATGGTAACTTTTTCAAGAGCAGCAGCAACAGAATTTAAAAAACGACTAATTTCTCTTATCGGTAATGCTGCTCATTACATTGAAATAAAAACTTTTCATTCATACTGTTTTGATTTATTGGGCAAGGTTGGAAGTTTGGAAAAATCGGATTCAATCTTGAAAAGTACAATTGAGAAAATTAAAAACGGAGACGTTGAAGCAAACCGAATTACCAAAACAGTTTTGGTAATTGATGAAGCACAAGACATGAACGGTGATGAGTTTGCTTTGATAAATACTTTGATGGAACGGAACGAAGAAATGAGAGTGATTGCTGTTGGAGATGATGACCAAAATATTTACGAATTCAGAGGAGCAAGTTCAAAATATCTAGAACAATTTATCGCAGAAAGAAAAGCAGCAAAACATGAATTGATTGAAAACTACAGAAGCAAAAATAATTTGGTTGAATTTACAAATGGTTTTTTGAAAAACATTCGACACCGATTGAAAGAAGCCCCAATTGCCGCAAAACAAACTGACAACGGGAATATAAAGTTGGTGTGGTACCAAAATGGAAACCTTATTAATCCAATGGTGCAAGACGTCCTTTCAACAGAGCTTTCTGGAACTACGTGTGTACTGACAAAAACTAATGATGAAGCATTGCAGATTACAGGTTTGCTTTTAAAAAACGGAATGCAAGCAAAGTTGATTCAAAGCAATGACGGTTTCAGTTTGCAAAACCTTTTGGAAGTTCGTTTCCTTCTCAATGAAATAAACATGGGTGATGATGTAAAAATTATCAGCGATGAAGTTTGGGCAAATGCAAAAAGTGAAATGAGAAAAAAGTTTCAGCAGAGTTCAAAGTTAGAAGTGTGCAACAATCTCATCAAACAATTTGAAGACAGTAATTCAAAAAAGAAATACAAATCAGATTTTGAAGTTTTTGTAAGAGAATCAAAACTTGAAGATTTTTACAATGAGTACGGTGAAACAATTTTTGTTTCTACCATTCACAAAGCTAAAGGAAAAGAGTTTGACAATGTTTTTATCATGCTTGAAAACTTAAACACTTCAACAGATGAAGCCAAACGACAATTGTATGTTGCAATGACAAGAGCAAAATGCAACCTGACAATTCATTTAAACGGAAATTATCTTGACGACCTTACATCAGAAAATTTAGAAAGATTTGAAGACAGAGAAGCGTATTTGCCACCACAGCAGTTGGCAATGCACTTAACTTTAAAAGATGTTTGGTTAGATTATTTTATTACAAGACAATATCTTATATCCAAATTGATAAGTGGGGATGTATTGACAATAAACGGTGATGAATGCAACAACTCAAATGGGCAACCTGTTTTGAAATTTTCGCGACATTTTCTCTCTATAATTGAAACACAAAAACAAAAAGGTTATCATTTAAAATATGCCAAAGTGAATTTTATTGTTTACTGGAAAAAAGAAGATGCTGAAAACGAGTCAAAAATTATTTTACCTGAATTATATTTTGAGAAAAACACATTATCTTAAAAGAATACATCAATGAGCAACATTAAATTATTTGAATCCAAACAAGTCCGTACTTACTGGGATGAAAAAACAGAAACCTGGTATTTTTCGGTAATAGATGTAATTGAAATCCTCACGGGAAGTAGTATTCCTAAACGCTATTGGAGCGATCTTAAAAAGAGACTTTCCAAAGAAGGCAGTGAAGTGTACGAAAAAATCGTACGGTTGAAATTACGGGCAGAGGATGGTAAAATGAGGGAAACAGATGTAACAGATACTGAATCTTTGCTGCGTTTAATCCAATCCATCCCTTCACCCAAAGCTGAGCCATTTAAGCAATGGTTGGCAAAAGTAGGCTATGAAAGAATGCAAGAAATTGCAAACCCTGAACAAAGTATCGAAAGGGCTAGGGAGAATTGGCAAAAACTAGGTAGAAGCGAAAAATGGATTCAGCAGCGAATGACTGGTCAAGAAACTCGGAATAAACTAACCGATTATTGGAAAGAAAGTGGTGTTGAAAAAGGAGACGAGTTTGCTTTTTTAACCAATATTATTCACCAAGAATGGACTGGTTTAACTGTGAAAAACCACAAAGATTTAAAGGGCTTGAAATCGCAAAACCTACGCGACCACATGAGTGAGGCCGAATTGATTTTTACAGCTTTAGCAGAGCTTTCAACTCGCCAAATTGCAGAAACAGAAGAGGCTAAAGGGGTTAAACAAAATGCAATTGCTGGCAAAAAAGGTGGCAAAATTGCTAAAGATGCTAGGCTGGCACTAGAACAAAAAACAGGCAAGAAAGTGATTACAAACGAAAGTTTTTTACCACCAACAAAAGACAAGAAAAACTTAGATAAATAAAGATAAACTCAAAAAAACAGAAATATTTACTTCAAATTATATTCTCTTATTTCAACCCTGTTTTATACTTAACCACACTATCCAATAATAGTTGCTTAAAGTCTTTAAGGGCAATCATATTAGGGCCATCACTTAAAGCTTCATCTGGGTTTTCGTGTACTTCAAAAAAGAAACCATCAACCCCAACTGCTGCGGCAGCACTTGCTAAATAAATTGCATATTCTTTGTTGCCTCCACTTTTGCCGCCCATACCGCCTGGTTTTTGTGTGCTGTGCGTAACATCCATACAAACTGGGTATCCAAAAGATTTCATATCAACTAAATTCCTAAAATCAACCACTAAATTATTGTAGCCAAACATGGTTCCGCGTTCGGTTAAAATTATTTGTTTGTTACCCGTGCTCTCTACTTTTTTTACTGCATGTATCATATCATGCCCCGATAAAAATTGAGCTTTTTTAATGTTTACAATTCTATTGGTTTTGCCACACTCTAATAACAAGTCTGTTTGGCGACATAAAAATGCAGGTATTTGTAATACATCTACAACTGAAGCCAATTCTTTAGCTTGCCAACTTTCGTGTACATCTGTTGTTACAGGTAGTCCAAAGGTGTCTTTTACTTTTTGTAATATACGCAAACCCTCTGTCATGCCATGGCCGCGGTAACTATCTGCCGAAGTTCTATTGGCCTTATCAAATGAGGCTTTAAAAACATAAGTGAGGTTTAACTCTTGTGCTATAGTTGCAATTTTTTCAGCAAGATTCATCACCATACTTTCGTTTTCTATTATGCACGGACCCGATAATAAAAAGGTATTGTTCTTTATGTTTTCGTATAAACTCATCGTATAATTATTAGTTGTAATAGCTGGCAAATTTAAGGTAATTAGCCACTATTTAGTATCAAAAATTTTAGCCCAAATGGTTAAGTCGGCAAACTGATTATTTCTAAATTCAAAATCTTTTAACAAGGCTTCTTGCTTAAAATCTAAACGCTTAAGCAAAGCAATACTTGCAGTGTTTTCTGGTTCAACTTCGGCCGCAATGCGGTGCATATTAAATTGGGTTGATAAACAATTAAGCATAGCAACTATACTCTCTTTTGCATAACCTTGGCCCCAATATTCAGGAAAAAACCAATACCCAATTTCGCAGCGTTTGTGTTTTTGGTTTATGTAATATGCGCTCACTACCCCAATAAATTGTTGTTGGTTATTTATAACTGTCCAAGCACAGCCAGTACCATTTAATCTGTTGGTTTTATACCAATCCATTTGTTCAGCAGTTGCTTCAAAAGTGGCATAAGTTACCTCCATAAATTTGGTTATTTCTGGGTTTGAAAAACCTTTAAAAATCATTTCTTGGTCGGTGTTTTCAACCTCTCGCAAAGTTAACCTTGGGGTAGTAAGTGTAATGGGCAACATGTAACTTTTCTTACATTAATAACTAATCTGATTTAGGCTTAATACGTTTTCTATCATCTTTAAATCGTTTTCTAAATCTCTAATTATTTTCTTTTGCTCATCGCAATTAAAAATGGAGTACTGCAACTCAATTAATTTAATGCCGTTTAAAGGCAATTCGGCAGCCTTACGTTTGTCGTATTTTATGCGTTGTGCTGCTCGGTTTATGCCACTAACAGTACGTTCGGTTTGGTTATTAAAATATCCCGTTTGTTCGGCTTCTGGAGCTTCTTTATATTCTATTACCAAGTTTAATTCTGCATAAAATGCATCCACAGGTAATTCAGTTTTTGTTTTACCATCCTTGTGCAAATCGCCCACTAAAAAATCAAACCTTTTTTGGCGCTTGGCACTTTGTTTTAAAACCATATCGCACAAGTTTATCACATAATACTTATCACTTAATAAACGTTTGTTTTCAAGCTCTATTTTTTCTTTCGAAATGCCTGTTTGTTTGTAAGATGTAATTGTTTTTGGTGCATCTTTAGGTACAAAATACCAATAAGTATCTTCGTTATTTACGATGGTGTGCAAGTAGGGGATTTCACCTAAACTATTTGATTTGTTTAAGGTGTTTAAAATATCTCTAATTGGTTTGCCGTTTTTAATGTCTTTTTTAAAAATACCTGCCTCAATAAATGCGGGCATTAATTCTTTTACCGGAATTATTTCAATACTTGGGTTGCTTTCAAAATAAGTGGCAATTACTTCGTTTATACGTGAAATTTCGTTGTTCATTTTTCTGTTTTTGTATTAATACTGCTATAAACGAGTGCTTTGTGAGCTGCAACACTACATTATTTATGCATCATATTGGCGCAAATGTAATGTAAATAACACGCCCATGTTTGGTTATTTAACAGTTAAGCCATTAAAGTAATATGTTAAGGTTAAAATGACTTACTTATTTAGGCTGTAAATTTGCACCACACCCGCAAAGTTTCCTTTATCATCGGCCACCAAAAGCGAAGTTATTTTTTTGCTATTCATAAGTTCTTCTGCTTCGGCCATCATCATTTTTTTATTAATAACAAGCGGCTTAGCCGTCATAATATCTTTAGCAGTTAGTGCAAATAATTTGGCAGTATGTTTATCCATAGCCCTACGTAAGTCGCCATCAGTAATTATTCCCGTAATTTTGGTTTTATCCATCACTACAGCCAATCCTAATCGTCCGCTGCTCATGGTATTTATCACTACTTGAATTTTATCAGTAGTTTTTACCGTAGGCAAATTATCTTTACGCATACAGCTTTCTACCGTAGTTAATAGTTTTTTGCCCAAGCTGCCACCAGGATGAAACAAGGCAAAATCCTCGGGTTTAAAATTACGCGCTTTCATTAATGCAACTGCAAGTGCATCACCCATTGCCAAAGTAGCTGTGGTAGATGAAGTAGGAGCCAACTCAAGCGGACAAGCCTCTTTATAAACCTTTACATTTAAATGAAAATCGCTATTGGTAGCCAAGGTAGATTTTGGATTACCACTAATGCCAATTATTTTTATTTTAGCAACTTTTATAAATGGAATTAGTTTTAACAATTCCTCCGTTTCGCCACTGTATGATATGGCCACCAAAACATCCTCTTTACGTAACATTCCTAAGTCGCCATGAAATGCTTCAACCGGATGCATAAACATACTTGGAGTGCCCGTACTTGCCAATGTAGCCGATATTTTTGCACCAACTAATCCTGATTTTCCAACGCCCGAAATTACCAACCTGCCTTTACTTTTTAGCACCGCATCAACAGCTTTATTAAAGTTACCATCCAGTTGTTTGCTTAAATCGGTTAATGCTTTAGCCTCAATTGTAAAAACTTCTTTAGCGTATTTGGTGTAATCTTTCATGGATATTTTTTTTCAAATCTAAAACTTATTCGTCATTATTTTTGGGCGTTTTAACGGGCTATTCACTCCAAGTCCTCGCCATACTGGCTGTGGGCTTTCCGTTGTTATCCCTAACGCGGCTGCGCATCACTAAACACTAAAGTTTTATCACCTTAAACTCTGTTCTACGATTTAATTTTCGGCCGGCTTCTGTTTTATTGTCAGCTACTGGTTGTGTATCGCCATATCCTTTATAGCTTAACCTGCTTGCTGCAATACCATTGGTAATTAAAAATTGGTAAACACTTTTAGCACGGTTATTACTTAACTCCATGTTTTTTAACTTTAAACCAGTGTTGTCGGTATGTCCGCCTAACTCAATTGTTAAAGTAGCATTGTTTTTTAAAAACGCAACCAACTTGTTTAATTCTATTTTCGATTCTTCTTTTAAATCAAACTTATCTACTTCAAAAAACACATTGTTAAGTACCACTTTTTCGCCAGCAATTATTGGCTTTAGCGGAATATCTAACAATAATGGTTTTGTTGCCGATTGCTCTTTTAAATCAAAATTTTCTGAATGAAACAAATAACCATCAGCACCAACATTTAAAGCATAATCTTTATTGCCTTGTAAGCTCACTAAAAATGCTCCAGTGGTTTTATTACTTTGTGATTCAATAATGGTTTTGCCCGTAGCTAAATCAATTAACTCAATACGGGCACTAAGTTTTTTTAATGATTTTGCATCATACACATTGCCTTTTACATAACCTGTAGCAATTGGTCTTGCTTGTAAGTATAATTCAAACTCATATAAATCTAATCCACCATAACCACTATCACGCTCTGATGCGATATAGGCATCAATGCCATTAGCACCAATGGCCAAGCAGCGTTCATCTTTATTGGTATTAATTGGGTAGCCTAAATTGGTTGGTTTATCCCACCTGCCCGAAGCATTTTTACGCGTGTAAAAAATATCAACACCACCCATTCCTGGATGAAAATCACTGGTAAAATATAAGGTCGCATCATCTTTGGCTATAAAAGGAGTTTCTTCATTTCCAGCAGTGTTTATCTCAGGTCCTAAATTACTTGGTGGCGACCAACGGCCTTTGCTATAAGTGGTTTGCCAAATATCCATACCGCCAAATCCACCGGGCCTAGCACTCGAAAAATAAAGTGTTTTTCCATCAAACGAAATAGAAGGTTGACTTTCCCAAGCACGTGTATTTACCGGAAAACCTAAGTTACGCGGTTCTTTCCAATCTAATCCATCAAGTGCACTAAAATATAAATCGCAACTGCCTTCGCCTTCAGGCCAATTGCACCCCGTAAAAAACACATATTGCCCATCACTACTAATAGAAATTGTTCCTTCGTTACGGTCGCTGTTTATTGGTGCTCCCATGTTCCTGCTAGGGTACCAAGCATCGTTTGCATCTTTGGTGGTAATGTAAAAATCTTCGGTACGGTTACTCTTTAATCGGGTGTAAATAAACACTTGCTTATCGGCACTTACTCCCGGAAAATACTCATCTAAAGGAGAGTTTATACCTGGTCCCATATTTTTGGGTGAAAAAGGTACAGGATTTTTTACTGCATCAGCCCCAAACTTGGCTGTAATAAAAGCACGAGCTACTTTATTAGCATCAATTTGATTGCCCTTTTTGGCTTCGTAAAGTAATAAGTTATCTAATGCATTTTGGTACTTGCCATTGTTTAGTTGAGTAATAGCAAGCTTAAAATAAGGAATCTGAAAATCAGGCTTAATGGCAATTGCCTTTTCGTACAAAACTTGTGCATCAGCATATTGTTCGTTGCCTTCCTTCACTTCGGCAAGTAGCATGTATGCATCCACAAAATTTGGGTCAGTTTCTATAGCTTTAGTTAAGTATTCGTATGATTTTTTACTTTCGTACATGGTGTAGGCTTTTAGCCCTTCGCCAAATAATTTACTTGCTTTTTTATTGGTTGTGCCTGTAAATGGTTGGGTTTGCGCTTGTGTAAAAAGTGCAAAAAACAGGGTAATAATAGCTAAAGTATATCTCATGTTTTTATTGTGCCAATATTATGTGGTAAGTATAATAAATTATTTACAAGGCACCTTAATTACTCCGACAAAAAAAGTAATTAATAAATACAGGGAGTAAAACGAGTTGCTGTTAGTGTATGATATGTTCGATTTTATTCTCGGCACGTATACTTAATTATATGCTAAGGAATATTCATGTACTTATGCACCTGCAAACTAATTCTCCAATTTGGGTTTAGCTTTACATGCTCAATAATTAAAGGCAAAACTTCGGTTGATTTATCCCACTCGGGTTGTAAATAAAGTTTGCAATTATTGTTTACCATTAATGCATGTTTTTCGGCCCAATCAAAATCACTTTTATTAAACACAACTACTTTTAATTCGTTGGCTTTTGCAACCACATCAACCAAAGGTGCTTTAAATTTTTTGGGTGATACACAAATCCAATCCCACGAGCCAGAAAGGGGAGAAGAGCCCGAAGTTTCTATATTGGTTTGTATTCCGTTTGCTTGCAATGCAGCAGTTAACTCGGTTAAATTATGCAATAGCGGTTCGCCACCAGTAATTACTGCAAGTTTTGCATTTGCATTTGTTACCCAACTTACTATTTCATCAATGCTGTATTTAGGGTGTGCATCAGCATCCCAGCTTTCTTTTACATCACACCAAACACAACCCACATCGCAGCCGCCCAACCTAATAAAATAAGCAGCTTGCCCTTGGTAATAACCTTCACCCTGTATGGTATAAAAGTGCTCCATTACAGGTAGTTTTTTAGTTAAGTTCGTGTTTGGCAGATTGCTCATTATTTTTGGGGCAAGTATTTAAAGTTCTGTGCTTATTTTATTATTTATTTTTAACTGCATTTAGCGTATTAAGTAACAATGCAATCCTCGTCATTGGCCCTACACCGCCAGGTACAGGTGTTATGTATGATGCCTTTGTAGCACATTCATCATAGTTTACATCGCCTTTTAATTTATAGCCACTTTTTGTGTTATTATCTTCAACACGCGTAATGCCAACATCAATTATTACTGCACCTTCTTTAATCACATCAGCTTTTACGTAACCCGGTATTCCTACCGCTGCAATTACAATATCAGCCCTTTTAATATGCTCGTTAATATTTACCGTGCGGCTATGGCAAACAGTTACGGTGCAGTTTTTTTGAAGCATTAAAGCACTCATTGGTTTGCCAACAATATCGCTGCGGCCAATTACCACACAATGTTTTCCATTGGTTTCTATATTATAATGCTCAATTAATTTTATTATTCCAAAAGGTGTAGCAGGTAAAAAACAAGGCATTCCTTTAAACATTAAACCAACATTCATTGGGTGAAAACCATCCACATCTTTATGGTAATCTATGGTTTCGGTTACTTTGTTTTCGTTAATATGCTTGGGTAACGGCAACTGAACTATAAGTCCATCAATATTTGGGTTATGATTTATTTTTTCAACCTCGGCTAAAAGTTGTTCTTCGGTAATACTTGCATCAAAACGTAAAACGGTGCTATCAAACCCAACCTCCATACAGTCTTTTTCTTTAGCACCAACGTAGGTCATGCTTGCACCATCATTACCCACCAGTATAGCAGCTAGATGAGGTGTTTTTTTACCTGAAGCTTTTAGTGCAATTACTTCATTTTTAATTTCTTCCCTAAGTTTTTTTGATACTTCGTTTCCGTTTAAAATTTGCATATTAATTGGTATTTTGGGTTGTAAGTAACTATTTTACTGCCTTCAATATTAATAGATTTTACGCTAATTTGGGTAATCACTTATGTTTAATTTATTGATGCAGTAACCTGTGCTTTAATCATTTTTTTACAGAATGATTATAATCAGTTAAATTAAATGACTGAAAAATAACAATTTAAAAAATAAAAGATATTAAGGTGTTTTATTATTTAATTGTGTTATTACCTTTGGTACCATAATCAATAAAAAATGTTTTCGCAAACTTGTAAATATGCAATAAGGTCTATGTTTTTGGTGGCGCAACGCTCATCAGAGGGTAGGTATGTTGGCATAAAAGAGGTTCCCGAAGGGTTAGAAGCACCACATCATTTTATAGCTAAAATATTGCAGGACTTAACCAAACGAGGTTTTCTAACATCCGCAAAAGGCCCGCACGGTGGATTTGCAGTTACCGAAGAACAAAAAACAGCGACTTTGTTTGATTTAGTAGTAGCAGTTGATGGCAATAAACTGATTACCTCTTGTTGTTTAGGGTTAAAAGATTGTTCAGAAACAAACCCGTGCCCTGTACATAAAGAATATAAGCCAATCAGAAAAAAAATTAATCAGATGTTAGATAACACCAAAATTGGTGATTACAATAATGAACTTGCACAAAGTATTTTCTTTTTAAAAGACATATCAAAAGTAAAATAACGCAATAATATTATGCTTTTTTCTGATAAAAATACACAAGTTAAGCAGCATTGTTTCCATTGCGGAGACGAGGTAATCGACCTGATTACCTATAATGAACAAGCATTTTGTTGCTTGGGCTGTAAAAGTGTGTACCAACTTTTGTCGGATAATAATTTATGTAGTTATTACGATTTAGAGAATACGCCTGGTGTTACCCAAAGCAACCCTGTATTAGCTAGTGCGTATAATTATTTAGATGATGAAAAAGTAGCGCTACAATTATTACAATACCGCGATGATAAAATAGCTAAAGTTACTTTTTTTATACCAACCATGCATTGCAGTTCGTGCATTTGGTTGTTAGAACATTTGTATAAAATTAACCCAAATATAGCTTTGGCTAAAGTTAATTTTTTAAAAAAGGAATTGCATGTAAGCTATAACCCTAATAAAACCAGTTTAAAAGAAATTGTGGTTTTGCTTAGTTCGTTAGGTTACGAGCCAGCAATTAGCTTAAACGATTTAGAAAAAACTGTAAAAAAAGATGATAGCCGCAAATTAAGTTACCAAATAGGTGTGGCTGGTTTTTGCTTTGGTAATATTATGCTTATTAGCTTTCCGGAGTATTTTGGGCTTGATAGTTTTACCAAAGGCTCATTCTCTAAACTGTTTGGTTACATAAACTTGGTATTATCGTTACCCGTATTTTTATTTAGTGCGCAAGATTATTTTAAAGCAGCTTGGGCTGGCATAAAAAAGAAATTTATTAGTATTGATGTGCCATTGGCCTTAGGTATTTTGGTAATGTTTGGCCGCAGTACTTTCGAGGTAATTAGTGGCCACGGTATTGGTTGGTTTGATACACATGCTGGTTTGGTGTTTTTTTTATTGATAGGAAAGTGGTTTCAACAAAAAACATTTGATACTTTATCGTTTGAGCGAGATTATAAATCATATTTTCCAGTAGCTGTAACGGTAATAAAAAACAACGAAGAATTAACTGTTCCGGTTACGGCTTTATCAATTGGCGATAGAATTAAAATTCGTAACAATGAGTTAATACCAGCTGATGCAATATTATTAAATGGAGATGCACAAGTAGATTTTAGTTTTGTTACCGGAGAGTCGGATCCTGTTAAAAAAGTAATTGGTGAAATAATATACGCTGGTGGCCGTCAAAAAGGAACAACCATTGAATTAGAAATAAGTAAAAAAGTTTCGCAAAGCTATTTAACCCAATTATGGAATAATGATGCTTTTGCAAAAAATGCGTCAAGTAGTATTCAAAGTTTTCAGCAAACCGTAAGCAAGTATTTTACCATTGCATTATTATTAGTAGCATTTGGAAGTGCTATATTCTGGCTTTTTGTAAATTCGGCTTTAGCTTTAAATGCATTTACAGCGGTGTTAATTATTGCTTGCCCTTGCGCTTTGGCTTTATCAAGCCCGTTTGCATTGGGCACTGCCATGCGTGTTTTGGGTCGTAATAAGTTTTACATTAAATCGCCTGCTGTGGTAGAGCAAATGGCACACATGGATACTTTAGTATTTGATAAAACCGGCACATTAACACAACCATCTGCATCAAGCATAAATTATATTGGCGAACCATTAACACCAATACAACAACAAATAATAGCAGCCGTTGTAGCACAATCTATTCATCCGCTTAGCCAAAAAATTAAAAAATATTTAGGCGAACAGCAGTTTGTTGAAATAAAATCATACCAAGAAATTATTGGAAAAGGCATACAAGCAGTTGTAAATAATCAAGATGTTTTAATAGGCAAGGCAAGTTATGTGCAAGCCAATTTGCATCAACCCCAAAATAATTTAGCCACCAGAGTTTACATAAACATAAGCAATAAAGTAATTGGTTATTTTGAAATGGAACAAGGTTATCGTAAAGGTTTGCAAGAGGTGTTAAATCAATTGGCGCCATCATATAATCAGTATTTATTATCGGGCGACAATGACAAGGAGCGAGAAAATTTGAAGAAGTATTTTACGCAAAACGAAAATTTATTGTTTAACCAAACACCTGCTGATAAGTTAAAATTTATATCAACCCTACAACAACAACATAAAAAAGTGGTGATGATAGGGGATGGATTAAATGATGCTGGTGCATTAAAAATGGCACATGTGGGTATATCGGTTACAGAAAACACCGCACATTTTTCGCCAGCAAGTGATGTGATAATGGATGCTAGTGAGTTTTTAAATTTCCCTAAGTTTTTTAAGTTTTCTAAAAGCACATTAAAGGTAATTCATATTAGTTTTTTAATATCATTACTATATAATATTGTAGGACTTAGCTTTGCAGTACAAGGCACTTTATCGCCACTATTTGCTGCCATACTTATGCCTATTAGCTCGGTTACGGTTATTGCATTTACAACATTATCAACAACATATTTAGCAAAAAAAGGAGGCTTACAATGAGTGTAATGTACATATTAATAGGATGTAGTTTTTTAATGGCGCTGGGATTTTTAGCAGCATTTATTTGGTCGGTAAAATCGGGCCAATTAGATGATGATTATACGCCTTCAGTAAGAATTTTATTTGACGACATTGAACCCAAAAATACAACATCAACCAAAACAAAAAATAATACAGAATTACCCCCAAACACAAAAAACTAAATTTTTAAAATTACTTAAAACCTTAAATGAAAAACTTTAACAATTACTAATACCATGCAAATCGAGAAATTTAACTACGACAACAAAATTGTTAGAGACTTTGCTATTGCTACCATCATTTTTGGTGTGGTGGGCATGATAGTAGGTCTATTAGCAGCAATCCAATTGTACGAGCCTGCGGCAAACCTCGGGAATCAGTACACTACGTTTGGGCGCATTCGTCCGCTACACACCAATGCAATTATTTTTGCTTTTGTGGGTAATGCAATTTTTATGGGTGTTTATTATTCGTTACAACGTTTGTGTAAAGCACGTATGTATAGCGATTTATTAAGCCGCATTCATTTTTGGGGATGGCAAATTATTATTCTATTAGCAGCAATTACGTTGCCTTTAGGTTTAACTACATCAAAAGAATATGCCGAACTTGAATGGCCAATTGATATTATGATTGCTGTAGTTTGGGTAACTTTTGGTATTAATATGATTGGTACCATTATTAAACGTAGAGAAAAACAAATGTATGTGGCAATTTGGTTTTACTTGGCCACATTTGTTACTGTTGCTGTTTTACATATTGTAAACTCCATTGCAATTCCGGTAAGTTTAACAAAAAGTTATCCTGTATATGCTGGTGTGCAAGATGCTTTAGTACAATGGTGGTATGGCCATAATGCGGTTGCGTTTTTCTTAACTACACCGTTTTTAGGTATGATGTATTACTTCTTACCAAAAGCTGCTGGTCGCCCGGTTTATTCTTATAAACTATCGATACTTCACTTTTGGTCGTTAATATTTTTATACATTTGGGCTGGTCCGCATCACTTGTTATATTCATCATTACCAGATTGGGCACAATCAGTAGGTGTTGCATTTTCTATCATGCTTATTGCGCCAAGTTGGGGTGGTATGATTAATGGATTATTAACTTTACGTGGTGCTTGGGATAAGGTGCGTGATGAACCTATTTTAAAAATGTTTGCCGTAGGTATTACTGCTTATGGTATGGCCACGTTTGAAGGTCCA
>JAUCCO010000053.1:0-19504 GCA_034676125.1 Bacteroidia bacterium | reverse complement strand
GTTTGCAACTGCTAATAAGGAGTGGCAAAAGTAATATTGCAGCTATGGGCAATATAAAAAGTAGGTAATTTTTGTTTGTCATAATGCGGAGATTTATTAAGTAATGGTATTGCTAAGATAAATATTATTTTGTTTGATGGATGTATTATGGAAAAATATTTTTAATAACAACCCATTAACGATTAAATATTTACAGTATAAATTAAATACAATACAGGTATTAATTCAAATGGTTGGTATACTTAAACTGTATTGTGTTTTTATCCCGCAGAAACAAAGAGAAGTACCTTTTTTAATAATTAGAACTAACCAAAATAAACAGCATTTGCTACATCAACCCCAACATAATAATACAGCCTAAGGCAAAACCAGCATAAATTTGTTTTGGGCTATGTGCGTTTAGTGCCAGCCTTGATACCGCTGTTAAACCACTAAATATAAGTACGGCTACCAGTAAAAAACGTGCATCAAACATCATGGCACCCGATGTTGCTATTATTAAACCACACAATGCACCTAATGATGTGGCATGGGCACTAATTTTTGTTTTAAAGTTTATAACCATAACCACAATAAGTATTGCTGCACTGGCTATCATATATGCACGCATTACTTGTGGTGCGCCAATTCTAATAAATAAATAATAACTTAATAAATAGGCAATGGCGGTAACAATATAGGGGATATGTCTATCGTCTGCTTCTTCAAGCATTACACTGCTGGTGTAGCCAAGCGCTTTGCGGGCTACAACAACAAATAGCGGAATTAATCCTGTAGAAATAAACACATACATGATATAAAACCACTTTGCATCTGTGCTTAATCCTGCTTGTAAATATGGGTTTAACTCAATTATTAAAACAAAACTAAGTAGGTTTATAAAAACTGGATGAAAAATTACCGAAAGTAAAATTGCCCAAGTTCTATTCATAGTTGTTTTTTAAAGGTATACAGCGTGTTTAAGCAATGTTATTACATTAAGCCATCAATTATTTGCTCAATGGTAATTCCTTCGGCTTCGGCCTTGTAATTTTTAACAATACGGTGGCGCAGCACATTGTAGGCTACGGCTTTCACATCATCAATATCGGGGCTATAATTACCATGTAACAAGGCATGGCATTTTGCACCTAAAATTAAAAACTGCCCCGCACGTGGCCCGGCACCATAACTAACGTACTCGTTAACTTTGGCTGTTGCTAATTCGGTATTTGGTCGTGTTTTCGAAACCAATTTTACAGCATACTCTAACACGTTATCGGCTATGGGCACTTTGCGCACCAATTGCTGAAATGCCAAAATTTCGTTGCCATGTAATATTTTATTTAAGCTGGTTTTATAATTACCCGTAGTGTTTTTAATTACTTGTAACTCTTCTTCTAAAGTTGGGTAACCCAATACCACATTAAACATAAATCGGTCTAATTGTGCTTCGGGCAATGGGTAAGTTCCTTCTTGTTCTATTGGGTTTTGTGTTGCCAATACAAAAAATGGTTGCTCTAATTGATGCAGTTTGCCATTTACAGTAACATTACGCTCTTGCATGGCTTCTAATAATGCAGCTTGTGTTTTTGGTGGCGTACGATTAATCTCATCAGCCAAAACAATATTTGCAAATAAGGGTCCGCGTACAAAAGTAAATTCTCTTTTATCGTTTAAAATTTCGCTACCTGTAATATCGCTAGGCATTAAATCGGGCGTAAATTGTATGCGGCTAAAGTTTAAATCTAATACTTCTGATAAGGTTCGCACCAACAATGTTTTTGCTAAACCTGGTACACCAACTAATAAGGTGTGTCCGTTTGCAAATATCGACATCAATACCGCATCTACAACATCGTGTTGTCCAATAATCACTTTTCCAATTTCGCTTTTTAAGGCTGCATATTTTTGATGGAGCGCATTGGCCGCTTCCACATCGTTTTGATATGTTGTTGTCATTAAATAAATAATTAGTGTTTAATAAACTCTTGTAAACCTAAGCAGCTTTTATACTTATCACTTAGCTGAATATAAAAGGTAATTTTATGCTTGTCAATCCAGTTTTGCATGGTTAGCATTTGTTTGCGTTGCATAGCAAGTGCTTGCATTTTTTGGTAATCATCACGCATATTTGCCCTATGTGGTGCCGATTCTGATTTTAAATAAAATACACGCCAAGCCTGTTGTCTATCTGGAGTAGGTAAGGTTACCAATTCTGTTTCGCTTAGCTGTCCGGCTTGTAAGTTTTCTATTCTAAAAAATATGTCTTTAGGCAGCTCATCCAACGGAATTTTGCTTGTGCCAATTGTACCATCAGTAATGTATCCACCATTTGCTTTGGTGTTTTCATCATCACTAAATTTTTGGGCGGCTTTTTCAAACGTTAGCGAATCTATTTTTACCAACCACAAAACACTGTCTAAAATTTCTTTGGTTCGGTTAATATCGCTTCTAAAAATATTGGGTTTAATTAAAATGTGTCGTACGTTAATGTTTTCGCCTCTTCTATCTACCAACTGCATAATGTGGTAGCCATATTTGGTTTCTATTATTTTTGAAACACTATCAGGTCTTAATTTATAAGCTGTTGCTTCAAACTCTGGTACCATATCGCCACGGGTAAAGTAACCAAGTTCACCACGTTTTTGTGCCGAGCCTTTGTCATCACTATATATCAAAGCCAATGTGCCAAAATTATCACCCATTAAAATCCTGTTTCTTAGTTCGGTTATTTTTTCTAGAGCAAGTTCTTTGGCCTCTTTACTTACCTTGGGCAACATTATTATTTGTGCCAACTCTATCTCGGCACTGTAGTATGGTAGGCTATCTAATTTATCTAATTCGTTAAATAATTTTTTGATATCAGTAGGCGAAACTTTAACCTCTTTCATTACCTTATTTTGCATTTCTTGCACCAATAGTCCATCTTTAATTTTATCGCGGTTACTCAACTTTATTTCGGCAATAGATTTACCATAATAAGTTTCCATTTCTTTTTGGCCACCCGGAAATTGTGATGAAAAAAACTTGATACGTTTGTCTAATTCGTAATCCACTCGCTCATCTGCTAATGGAATACTATCCCATTGCGCTTGCGTAAGCAGCATACGTTCAACAATTTTTTGACGCATAATAGCGCATCTTGCACTATCATTTAATGAGCCAATTTCTTTTTGCAGTTGCTGAAATTCAACTTCAATTTCTGATTGCATGATGATGTTATCGCCTACTACAGCGGCTATTTCATCAATTACTTGGCCTTGTGTTTGTGCTTGAATAGTGGCAGCAAACAGTGTTATAAAACTTAAAATAGAAAGTATGTGCTTCATTAAAATACTTAAAACGAAATTTTAATTGATATGGTGTACGTTCACCAATTTAGGAGGTAAATATAAGGTGCTACTGTCAATTAGCGAAATTATTTGTTATAGTTGGTAAAATTGATGGTTTGCACATAAAAAAAGTCGCCCAAATGAGCGACTTTTTTTGTAATATTATTTGTTATAAATATTATAACGAAACACGTTTAAATGAAGTAACCGTTAAACCTTTTTCTACTTTATCAAGCATTTGAGCAACAGTTAAGCTACCATCTTTTACAAACTCTTGGTTTAATAAAGTATTGTCTTTGTAGAATTTAGCCAATTTACCTTGAGCAATTTTCTCAATCATGTTTTCTGGCTTGCCTTCAGCACGTACTTGTTCTTTAGCAACCTCTAACTCACGCTCGATAACGGTAGAATCAACACCATCTTTATCAACCGCAGCAGGATTTAAAGCAGCAACTTGCATTGCAGCATCTCTACCAGCAACTATGTTTGCTTCGGTTGGCGCATTGTTCATCGCAACTAATACCGCTAAGCGGTTAGCACCATGTATGTATGCAACAACATTGTTAGCTTCAACAATTTCGTATTTAACTACGTCAATTTTTTCGCCAATTTTACCAACTTGCTCCATTAAGCGCTCGCTTAGTGGTTGTCCGTCCATGTCTAATGCTTTTAAAGCATCAGCGCTAGCAGGTTTGTTAGCAAGAGCTAAATCAGCAATTGCATGAGCAAATTTTACGAAATCTTCGTTTTTAGCAACAAAATCAGTTTCACAAGTTAAGTGAATAATGATACCAAACTTGTTATCAGCCGAAGTTTTAGCAATAATTGCACCTTCTTTAGCATCTCTATCTGCACGAGCAGCACTAACTTTAGCACCTTTTTTACGAAGGAAATCTACAGCAGCGTCAAAATCTCCATTTGTTTCGGTAAGGGCTTTTTTACAGTCCATCATACCAGAGCCAGTCATTTGGCGTAATTTGTTTACATCAGCAGCACTAATAGTACTCATTGTATTATTATTATTATTTGATGATTAATATTTTAAATTTAACTTGATACAAAAATCGGCCTTGTGGGCCGATTTTTTATTTAAGTTTATGCTTCAACTGTTGATTCTTCAACTTTTTCTTTATCAGTGTCTGTTTCCTTTTCCTTTTTGCGTTCGGCTAGGCCTTCCACAATAGCATCAGTAATAACACGAGAAATTAAAGCGATTGATTTTGCAGCATCGTCATTTGCAGGGATAGCATAATCAACTATAGTAGGATCTGAATTGGTATCCACCATAGCAAAGGTTGGGATGTTTAAGATATGTGCTTCCGCAATGGCAATGTGCTCACGCTTAATATCTACGATAAATAATGCAGCAGGTAAACGGTTTAAGTCGGCAATACCGCCTAAAACCCTACGTAATTTTTCTTTTTCACGTTCTACCATTAAGCGCTCTTTTTTAGCCATGTTAACGTATGTACCGTCAACCGCCATTTTATCAAGCACTTGCAATTTTTTGATTGATTTACGAACAGTGCTAAAGTTTGTTAACATACCTCCTAACCAACGCTCGGTTACGAAAGGCATATTTACGCGCTTAGCTTCGTTTTCAATCATTTCTTTTGCTTGTTTTTTAGTAGCAACAAAAAGAATTTTACGACCTGATTTTACAATATTTTTGATGGCATTAGAGGCCTCTTCTAACTTAACAGCTGTTTTGTTAAGGTCGATAAGGTGGATTCCGTTTTTCTCCATAAAAATATAAGGAGCCATCTTAGGATTCCATTTGCGGGTTAAGTGACCGAAGTGTACACCCGCTTCCAACAACTCTTGTTGTGTGATTTGTGACATATAATTTTTAAAAAATAAGTTCTAACGTTTAACGAATTGGAAACGTTTACGAGCTTTCTTCTGACCAGGTTTTTTACGCTCAACCATACGAGGATCACGTGTCATTAAACCTTCTGCCTTTAAAGCTGGTTTCAATTCTGGATTGTGCAACACTAAAGCACGAGCAACACCTAACTTAATGGCATCTGCTTGGCCTGTAACTCCACCACCCGCTACATTACACTTTACGTCAAACTGACCTGCTGTGCTAGTAACATCAAACGGTTGAGATATGCTATGTTGCAATACTATTGTAGGGAAGTAAGTTTTTGACTCACGACCATTTATTTCAAACTTTCCGGTGCCCGGTGTCATGTAAACACGAGCAACTGAAGTTTTTCTTCTACCTAATGCGTTTATAACTTCCATTTCTTAGAATTTTAATGCTTTTGGTTGTTGAGCAGCGTGCGGGTGCTCGCTACCTGTATAAACGAAAAGATTTCTGAAGATTTCGCGACCAAGTTTATTGTTTGGTAACATACCTTCAATAGCATGCTCTACCACATAGGTAGGACGTTTTTGCATCATGTTTTTAGCTGATACAAAACGTTGTCCACCAGGATGACCTGAGTAGAACACGTATTCTTTGTCGTTCATTTTATTGCCTGTGAAACGTACCTTATCAGCATTGATAATTATTACGTTGTCACCGCAATCTACGTGAGGTGTAAAGCTCGTTTTGTGCTTACCTCTTAAAATGTTTGCCAATCTAGTGGCAAAACGTCCAACTGTTTGGCCTTCCGCATCAAACACAAACCACTCTTTAGTAACAGTAGCTTTATTGGCCGATTTTGTTTTGTAACTTAATGTATCCACAACCTATAAGTTTAGTTTTCGGGGTGGCAAAAGTACGGTATCATTTTATAATTCACAACTAAATGTTAAAAAATAGTGCAGAAAAAACTTGTTTGCTGTGTTTATAAGCTTAAAACACCGCTTTCTTATTTCTTTTAAACTGATTTACCTTAATATTGATAACCCGAATTTGGTTTTAATTAAAACGCGAAAATATGAAAATTGCTGCTTTAATCCGCATTTTATTTTATCGCAATACAGCTTTGCACAAAATAATGCGCTACAATTTAATTTACCACTCAAGTAGGTTTTGGTTTTACCAGCCCTAACTTAGTTAATAACCTATAAAACCAACAATTGGGTGTACTTGCTATTTTGTGCTATGCTCAATAATTGCAATTTCTTCTTCGGTAAGGTCGTAAAGTTTGTACACTAATTGGTTTATTTGGTTTTCAAGCTTTGATGTATCGGCTTGTGGGTTTTGTTTTTTAAGCAATAAAATTTTATTTACCGAGCTAACCATTTTTTCTTGAATTGGTTTATTACCTGTTGCTATTGGTACTTGACTAAAATATTTCCAAATTAATTGATAACCATTTTGAATGGCTGTACAATACTTTGAAATTAACCACCAGCCCACAGTAGAGTTTAAAATACCCAATAGCATTATATCATCAGAAGGTATAAACCACATGGAGTTGTTGCAGTACAAACCTTCTTCATCATAAATAAAGCAAGGTTTTACTTGAAGGACTTGATACATTATTTTTGGTTTTTCAAATTTGTCGTAATAATCGCATGCCCTTAATTCCCACCAATAATCTCCTTTGTCGGTTCGGTTTTCAGCTTTTTCTTTAAATTTAAATAGATGATTTGCTATAGCAGGATATGCTGTTTTGAACCAAACCCAAGCATCGCTAAAATCCATGTTTCCATATCTTGGTCCAGGTTCTTTTAGGTAATTTGGATTATCGGCTGATAGGTTTTTTCTAATTGTAAAGCCTTTAGGAACTGTAATTAACCAATTACTAACGGCTACATTTGCATAAGGCTTAACATTTCGACCTAATAAAAACGGCTTTATCAAGTTTTCCGAATTTGGGTCTTCTTTTATAAGTTGATCTTTGGTTGCTTTATCAATTACAAATGCTTCAGTGAGGCCTGTTTTAATACCATATTTTCCCATCTCACCGAGATAGTCTTCTAGTTTTTTTCCATTTAAAAACAGCTTTTGTAAAAGGGTTTGATCTTTAGCATTAGATACAATCCAAGTTTCTGCGCTTAGCGAGTTGTGATTTATTGTGTTTGATACACTTGAAATATAAGCTGGAAAATTTGAGTAAAAACTTAAATCGTTAATTCTTGCGGTATTCAATGTTCCTTTTGCGGGTTCTTTACTTGCAGTTAAAATACAAGGGTAAGTTGTTGCTTCATCAAACACCTGATAATCGCCAAAATCAATTATTTCTATTAGGTTTTGGTTTAATAAAAAATTGCGTGCAGGCTGCCCGTAGCCAGCTTGCATAAATTTGTTTGGCATAATAAAAGTAAACACACCTTTATTGGTTAAAATATCAAAACCTTTTTCAATAAAAAAGATATAAATATCTGCTGCACCCGAGTATAGTTTAAATTGCGATTTAAAGTGCGGCTTAAACTCCTTTATTTCTTCTTGCCTTATATATGGTGGATTTCCAATCACTATATCAAACCCAATAAAATCGCCATTATCATTCAATACTTCTGGAAACTCAAAACGCCATTCAAAAGCATTTTCAAATATTTTATTGGCTTTTATTTCTTCAATTTCTGTTTCTAGTTTTTTGGTTTCTTCGGTAAGCTCTTTTACTTTTTTATTCCAATCTGCTTTTTCCTTTTTGTTCATTTCAAACAATTGGGTTTGATTGGTTGCCGTATATAAATCACCCAAGAGTTTACGTAGTTTTATAACCTTAGGGTCGTTTAACGAAATTTCACTTCTAAAATCCGATTTAATGTCGGCAATTAGTTGTTCCATTTCTCTTTTTTGTTCTTTACTTTCAGCATTCCGGTAAGTATCAACAGCTATACGATAGCTATCAATGGTCCACTTGCTTTTTTTAAGTGCTTGCTTTAAATCAGCATTAATTGCAAAACGGCTAACTAATGAGTTTCCGCATTTTATATTGATGTCGATATTAGGTAATGTTTCAAGCGCAGTAAAATTGCTTTCGGGTGTGTAGTATGCGTTTTTTAATAACTCAATCCACAAACGTAAACGGCAAATTTTAACAGAGTTTGGATTAATATCAACCCCAAATAAACAATTCTCGATGATGGTTTGCTTTTCGTGAAAAATGGATTGTTGAATTAATTGTGATTCGGATAGGTGGCTAGCTTTATAAGAAGAAGGGTCACCACCAAAAGTATGATTGATACTTTTTTCTGAACGTGGTGTAGGTGCTACATAACAAAACTCCTCACCAGATTCTTTATCGGTTATAAACAACTCGTCATTTACCACTTCAATCCAATAATTTTTTAGTGGTCTTCCCTCAAAATCAAGCAAAATTTCTAGGTCGTTTTTTACAGCAATAATTTCATTTAGTGCCGATACTAAAAAGTGCCCCGAACCTACTGCAGGATCGCAAATTTTAATGTTGTTTACAATTTCGTTTGCTTCCTTGCGGTCTTCAATTTTTTGACATACATCTTCAACTGTTTTGCAATTCCATTTTTTGGTTTCATTAAACTTTTCTACAACTGCTTTGCGAACTGTTTCTCTGCACATGTACATGGTAATAAAACCAGGTGTAAAAAACGAACCGTCTTTATAGCCGTTTATTTTCTCAAAAATTAAACCAAGAACAGATGCGTTTATTAGTGATTTATTATCTTCTTGAATCTCTTCTGAACCTTCGCTGGCAAAGTCGTAAGCATTTAAAAAATCAAACAAATAAGCTAGGGTAGATAAATTGCCTGTGCGTTTTTTGCCTTGGTCGTTTTTAAGAACTGTTGACGAAATGATGGGGATTGTTTTATCATCTTTTAAATTGCTGATAAACAAAGTTACCCGTTCAATTTCTGTTGGCTCGAATAACGAACTATTTAAATACGGTACTTTCTCAAAGGCTTGTTTTACATCCTGGTTTCTTTCGTCATGTTTACGAGCCAATACCTGAAAAAACAGGCTGTTTAGGTCGTCATAAGTTTTAATTTTATCTAAACTTAAAAACGAATAAGATTTATCGCCCTTATGGTATGAGATTAATTGGGCTTCTAATAATTTAAGAAACAAAATTCTATTTATCCAAGTAATAGACAGTTCCAAACCAACATTAAATAACCGTTCTTGTTGTGTGTTTCCAAATTGGCTTGGTTTGTTTAAACGATTTATTTTATCAAGGCTATCCAGCTGTATAATAGCATCCTCAATAATACTTCCCGAGTTTCTATCGTTTTCCTTGTTTCGTTCAATTAATTTCTTACCTCCTTCTTTTATTTCTGTTAAACCTATAATGTGTAACAGCTCACTGTAAAATCTTTTATCTAGGCTGTTACTATCATTTGTAAATGGAAGTTTTAAAAGGTGCCCTGCAGATAGAATCTTGAATAAAGCAATGAGTTTGTAATCGTCTGTTTTATCGGCATTGCGAAGTGGCTGCTGGTATTCTTGTAAATTGAAGTAAGTAAATTCTATTTCGGATTTGATGTTAGCAATAAAAGGCTCGGCAATTTGTTTGTAAAAAAAGTCGGTTTTGGTATTGGATAAACGGCCTGCTTCAAAATCGGTAAATTGTTTTACAAGGTTTTTGTTTTGCGCAAAAAGCCTATCAAATATGACTGCATCAAAAATAAACCATTCATTTATGTTGGTTGTAATAAGGTGTTTTACTTCAATGTTTTTATGAGTTATTCTTTCTCTCAAATAATATAACACCAACTCCTGAAATGCTTTTTTATTGATGTTGCTTTTGGTCAACATTTCAGTTTTGTTGGTAGGCTTTTTTGCTTCTATAATTACACCAACTGTGCTGTTTGCGTTATTTCCATTATAAATAACAAGGTCGTTTCGACCTTTGGTATTGATAAAATGATTTGGTTCGTAATAAGTTTTCTTTAAAAAATCAATTACAAGATTTTTATGAAACTCTTCACTTTCGGTGGTATTTGTTCTGTCAAGTAACTGAATAAGATTTAACTTGAAACTTTCAATCTCGAGCCTATTGGGCTTTAATTTTAAAAAGGCTTTGTTGAGGGCCTTTCTTGGTTTCAATTCTTTAAGTAGTTCAGACATTAATTTTGTTTTTTGGTATACATCAACCCAATGAGATATTACCTACTTTTTTTATGTAGATTTTAAGTTGCTAATATACTTTTTAATGTGTAAAAATATAGTGCTGTGTTGGCAAATTTTAGTAGCCTATCTTTGGGATACCTCTAGCATTTAATCAAAAAAAAGCGCATCATTTTTAAAAACGATGCGCTCAATGCAATTAAGTTTGTATTGAAATGTAATTTACTCTGCAACAAATTTGTAACCAACACCTCTTACACTTTGTATAAATTGAGGTTCTTTGGCATCTGTTTCAAAGTACTTACGCAGTGCTAACACAAAATTATCAATGGTACGGGTATTTGGTATTACCGTATAATCCCATACTACTTTTAAAATGTGCTCGCGACTAACCACTTGGTTTTTGTTTTCGATAAGTAGTTTCATCAACAAAATTTCTTTTTTAGTTAAGTCTATTTTGCCGGTAACGCCATGAGCTTCGTAGCTTTCAAAGTTTATCCAATTATTACCAAACTTATATAAACTACCCACTTTGTTTTCGGATTGTTGCTGCATGCGGTTATTTTTCTCAATGAGTTTTTTAACACGCAAAAGCAATTCTTCCAAATCAAAAGGTTTGGTCATGTAATCATCACCACCTTTTTTAAGTCCTAAAACCCTATCGGCAGCCGAGTTTTTGGCCGACAAAAACATAACAGGAACGTTTGCATCATACAACCTAATGTTTTCGCAAACCATAAGCCCATCGGTTTCTGGCAACATAATATCTAAAATTACTAAGTCAAACTTTTCTTCTCTAAAAGTTTTAATAGCCAAACTGCCATCGCCCACTGCATTTACAGCGTATCCCTCTAACTCTAAGTTAAGTTTAATGGCGTGCTGAAGATGTTCTTCATCCTCTACTAATAAAATTCTATGCTGTGTCATTATTTTGTAGTGTTATTTCAAATATAACCCCAGAGGGTAGATTATCGCTTACAATAATCGAAGCATTATGGTAATTCAGTAAATTTTTTACAATAAAAAGACCAAGTCCTGTACCCTTGCTTTTGCGCACATTTTCGTCTTCGGCCCTATAAAACATACGAAATAGTTGTTTTTTATCGCTATTTGATATGCCCTTACCTTCATCTATTATTTTTATCTTAATGTCAGTTCCTTCAGTAGTTAAAATAACATTTACTGGCTTATCATTTGGCGAGTATTTAAATGCGTTGCTCAATAAATTTGTAATAACCATTTCCATTGCAATAGGATCTACTTTAGCAAACACATCAGGTTGTATATTAGTTTTAATACGGTGTTGCAAATTACGAGGAAGTACAAACTTGGCGCATATATCGGTTATTAATTCTGATACACTAGCATTGTTAAAACTTAACGTAAATTTATGCGTATCAATTTGTGCAGCTAATAAAATATTTTCTACCAAATCTCTTAATCTAGTAACATCACTAAGCGAGTTGCGCATCATTATCTCAGCTTGTTCCTTTTCAAGGTTGGGTCTTTTAATTAATGTTTCAAGATAAAGTTTTATAGATGCAATGGGAGTTTTTAACTCGTGGGTTATGGATAGCAAAAAATTACTTTGTTGGCGTTTTAAATCAAGCCGGTTTTGCAGGCTTTTATAAATCCATAAGATACCCCAAAACAACAATAAAACCATTACAATACCTTCAAGGCCATACATCCAAACCCTGCGGTTATAACGTTTTTCTATTACTTGAATTGCGGCCGCATTAGCACTTACATCGTAATTGCTTAGGGTATCATTATTATAAAATAGTTGTAAGCTTAATTGCGGGTAATTGCTTTCAAAAAACTGCTTAAAATTGGTGCTGTCTTTAAATAAGTGTTGTTCAACTGCACCTTGTAACTCATGCAGGGCCTTGTAAGGCAAAAGCTCAAGTGTTTTTGATTCTTGGATGTAAATATCCTTACTACTTTTTATGTGGGCAAAAGTCCACCAAGTAAAAGCAGCCACAATATACACCGATAGGACGAGAAAAATGATGGCGGGTTTTTTCAAATACAGTAGCTTTTAGTTGGGTTTATAATTCCCAAAGTGTAAAACGCTGGCGTATGTATTTTTTAAAGTTTAGCCAAAATGCTATTACCAAATAAATGATAATAGGCGAGCCCATGGTGATAAAGGAAGTGTAAATAAAATAAAGCCTGATGCGTGAAGATGCGATTCCAAACTTTTCGCCTAACTCACTACACACACCAAATGCATACTTTTCTACAATATATTTTATTTTTTTCTCCATATAAATCAAACACAAATTTAAACGGTTGAAACAAAAAACTACAATATATTTTTAAATGGAGGTTTTTACCTTCAATTTTTACGGTATGATTATTTTACTTAGGGTTAATAAGCCAGCCATTACTCATGCTGTTTTTTGCATTTTCAGGAAAAACCAACTTGGTAGCAAGGTTTAAAGTAATACCCACTCCAAATGAAATTAAAATGGCATTGGTGTTACTAACATTGGTGTTTCGGTATAAATCCGACAATAAAAATACAGCGCCAATTGTTGCACCAATTTGTATAAGATTTTTAGTAATATCTAAACCTAAGCTACGTTTTCTAAAATGGGTAATGTCTTTTAAATAAATAATTTTATAATTATTTGTTGATGCTTTTGGCTTTTGATTGGGGAACCACTGCCGCATATCAGCTCCTAAAGTTATGGTACTATCTGTTATTTCAGTTACCGTATTTGATGCAAACTCTAGCATACCATTGTAGCCTTTATAGCCTAAAAAAACTTTAGCTCCGGGTTTTATCACCACCACTTTATTGGTAACAATATTTTTAAACACTACTTGTTGTGCTTGAGCTATATTTATAAATAAAACACTAAAAAAAACTACGATTATTTTATACATGTTGGTTTAAAATATGATTACCAATTGTGCAACTTAAGCACTTATGCTTGGCACAATAATTTTGATTTAATTGAATAAGTGCTTGCGAATGTAAGGCATGCTTTGCTTTGATTCCACTTTCTTTCCAAAACTTTACCACACTGTTTGTTTCAGCTTCTATTTCTTCAAGCCAAGTTAAGGCCTGTTCGCAATAGGTTTCGTTAAGCATGTGCTTGCCATACAAAAATTTTATTGGTATGATGGCATTAATAACCAAATGATTTAAAAATTGGTTACCCATAACAGGTTTGGCAATATGGTTTGCATGGTGCAGTGCATTTAAATTTAATTGGGGTGATGTGTTTACTTGCAATAATTTTTTAGCTTCTGTTAAGGTTTCTGCCTGCATCATTTTACTAAATAAATGTAACGATTGATAAACCAAAGCAGAAAATTGAGCCAACCTGATTGTAGGAAAATTAGCTGGCCTAGTTTTGGCAAATTTCCACGCACTCACGTTTAAAGTGGGTAAGTTGTATTTGGTTTGCAAAAATAAAAACTCTTGGTGTAATTTAGTGCTGTACTCATCGGGGGTTGATGCGGGCAAAAAACCTCCTACCCCAAATATTAAACTATCAATTTGTGTTTGGTTATGTTTGTGTTTGGCAAGTAATAAAGAGGGCAATCCTTCTGCTAGTTGTATAAAGGGTTCAGCATTTATTTTCATACCAAAATACTTTGCTGTGGTAACATAAAAAAGCTTTTCCCAACTGTTTTGGTATTGCAGCAATTGTTGCTCAAGTGTAATACATTTTTGCTCTAATCTTTCTACCGCTAATCGGCTTAAAAATAAATCTAATTTAATGCTATCGGGCAGGCTAAATATATTTTGGCAGGGTACTTTTTGGGCAGATTGTTGTAAATTATAATAACTGGATAAAAGACTTTGGCTTACGTAATTTTTTAGCTCAAGTGTAGGAATATTTAATTCGGCATCGTGCTCAAAAACCACATGTAAAATTACATTGTTATAGGCTTTATCGTTATGGTGTTTATGCTTAACCCAATCGCTACTTTTTATATGAATTTCTACATTGCCCGCCCATAAGGTTTCATCAATTTTAATACGTGCGTTAAAAAAATCTGGACCAGAGTCGGGATTAAGCGAGCCGGTATTAAGTACCTCAATAAGTTTACCATCGGTGGTACGTAAAGTTTGTTTTAACAAAACCTTTTGTTGCCAAATAAAGTGTAGTAAGTCTTCTCTCATAAACTGGGCTTAATTTATTAAAACAAATTTATACACAAATATGAAAGATTATCATGTAGCTAAAATAAAGTTTACAACAAGTGCAACAAAAAATGCCGCTTAACTTACCAATTGTAAATTAAGCGGCACTTAAATATTTTAATATACTAGTTAAGCGCTAACTACTTCGTTTGCTATAAAACGTCTTTCGTTAAGTAGGTATTTATTGCCTCTAACTAAAATACTTACTTTTATGTTATCAATTGCAATTGGTTCACCCATTCCTACTTCGGTAATATTTGAGTGGCGAATATCTTTACCATCAACAATAACTACTGCACCACTACCAACTACTTCAAGTGTTGTACCATCTGAAACAATAACTCCTGTGTCTTCTCCTAAGCCTATTCCTGTGCATTGCGGGTTACTGGCAATAGCTTGTGCAAGGCGGTTAAACCTACCACGTTTATCAAAATGAGAATCGATAATTACGTTGCCAATAAATGCTAATCCGGTGGTAATTTTTACTTCGCCTTTTAAGTGGGCCAATTCACTTTTACCTTGGTAAATCATGGTATTACTCATGGCCATTGCACCAGCACTTGTACCAGCAATTACAAAGCCCACTTCGTTCTGGTAGCGTTCGTGTAAAACATCATAAATTTCTGAGCCACCAAAAATACTGGTTAGGCGAAGTTGATCACCTCCACTAAACATAATACCATCAGCATTTTTTACTCGGTTAATATATTCCTCATTAAAAATATCTTCACGTTTTCTAATATCGATAATACCAATATTAGTGCATCCAATTTTGCCAAATGCGGTTATGTAATTTTCACCTACCTCAACAGGTATTGATGATGCGGTTGTAATAACCTCGATGCGTTTTTCAACACCACCTACCTCATTTACAAAACGTTTTAATATGCCAAGTTCAAAAAAGTTTAAACGGTTGCGCTGTATTAAGCCTTTCTCTAAATCCGTTCCTTTGTCTTCTGCCCCCCCAACTGAAATCAGTTTTCCTTTAGGTAATTCCAAATCGTTAGTTTTTTAATATGAAGAGGCAAATATAAAATTAGCACAATGCTATGCAACATTATTTCCTAACAACTGCTAAGTTATTAATAAAAGCAGCATGCATTAGGTATTTCAAATATTTTTTGTAAAATGCATAATAAATTAAATATCCCAATCCAATTAAATACGCTATCATATTATGAAAATCCTTGACATTAAAGTAATGCGCGGTCCTAATTACTGGAGCATTCGCAGGCATAAACTTGTTCAAATGCGTTTAGATTTGGAAGAGTTAGAGCAATCACCCACAAATAAAATTGAAGGATTTGGAGAGCGATTAGCGGCATTATTTCCAACAATGTTTTCGCACAGGTGTTCTGTTGGTACACCGGGTGGTTTTTTTCAACGTGTACAAGAAGGGACTTGGATGGGACACGTGATAGAGCACATTGCTTTAGAGTTACAAACCCTTGCTGGTATGGAATGTGGTTTTGGTAGAACCCGCAGCACAGGTAAAGATGGTGTGTATAACGTGGTATTTAGTTATATGGAAGAAAAAGCGGGAATTTATACCGCTAAAGCATCTGTTAGAATTGCTGAAGCTTTAATTGCTGGCAATGATTATGATTTAACAGAGGATATACAGAATTTAAGGGAGATAAGAGAAGAAGACCGTTTAGGCCCAAGTACGGGTTGTATTGTTGATGAGGCTATATCCCGCGGTATACCATATATTAGGCTAAATAGACACTCGCTTGTGCAATTAGGTTATGGCATTAACCAAAAACGTATTAGGGCTACTATTGCTAGTACCACAAGTAGTATTGCTGTAGATATTGCATGCGATAAAGAAGAAACTAAAAACTTGCTTGAAGCAGCCGAAATACCTGTGCCGCGTGGCCGAATTGTATACAGCATTGATGGATTAAAAGATGCATTAGAGCGTGTAAGTTACCCAATAGTTACTAAGCCAATAGATGGTAATCATGGTAAAGGAGCTACTACTAATATTAATAATTTAGAAGATGCTATTAAGGGCTTTGAAGCTGCTCAACAATATTCGAGAGGTGTTATTGTTGAAAAGTTTATTACGGGGCAAGATCATCGCGTATTGGTTATAAATTATAAATATGTGGCTGCCGCTATTCGCAAGCCAGCAGCTGTAAAAGGAGATGGTGTTAGTACCATTCAGCAATTAATTAATATAACTAACGAAGACCCACGAAGAGGTTATGGCCACGAAAAAACATTAACCCAAATTAAGATAGATCAGTTTACTTTAGACATGCTTGATAAAGAAAATTTAACTTTAGCAAGTGTGTTGCCAAAAGGCGTAGAGCTATTTTTAAAACCAACAGCAAACCTTAGTACAGGCGGCACGGCTACTGATGTTACAGATATGGTTCATCCTGATAATATTTTTATGTGTGAACGTATATCTCGTATTATTGGGTTAGATATTTGTGGCATTGATATTATGGCCGAAGATTTAACAGAACCAATTAGGCTTAATGGTGGTGCAATTTTAGAAGTAAATGCTGCACCTGGTTTCCGTATGCACATTGATCCAGCAGAAGGTATTCCTCGTAATGTTGCCGAGCCAGTAATTGATATGTTATATCCTCCGGGCAGTACTGCACGTATCCCTATTATTGCAGTAACAGGTACAAATGGTAAAACTACCACTACACGTTTAATGGCACACATGGTAAAAACAATGGGTTTTAAAGTTGGCTACACTACAACTGATGGCATTTATGTTCAAAACCGATTAATGATGCGTGGTGATTGTACTGGACCAGTAAGTGCTGAGTTTGTACTTAAAGATCCATCAATAGATTTTGCTATTTTAGAGTGTGCACGTGGTGGAATTTTAAGAGCAGGATTGGGTTTTCATAATTGTGATATTGCTATAGTTACCAACCTTGCCGAAGACCATCTTGGCTTGCAAGATATTGATACCATGGAGCAATTGGCACGTGTTAAGGCTGTTGTTCCGGCAAGCGTTTTACCCAATGGCTATAGCATACTTAATGCGGATAACAAATGGGCCGTAAGCATGGCTAACGATTTAAAATGTAACATTGCTTACTTTAGTTTAGATGAAAATAATCCGGTAATTAAAGAGCATATTAAAACAGGTGGATTGGCAGCCATACATGAAAACGGCTATGTAACTATTTGCAAAGGTACTTGGAAAATTAGGGTCGAAAAATCTATAAATATTCCGTTAACTTATGGCGATAGAGCTACCTATAATATTGGAAATATATTACCCGCTTTATTGGCAGGATTTATACGCAACTATAAGGTAGAAGATATGCGTTTGGCTTTGCAAACATTTATTCCTGGCCCAATACAAACACCAGGAAGAATGAATATTTTCCGCTTTAAAAACTTTGAATTAATGGTGGATTATGCACA
This sequence comes from Bacteroidia bacterium, assembly GCA_034676125.1. GTDB lineage: Bacteria > Bacteroidota > Bacteroidia > UKL13-3 > UKL13-3 > UBA6183. Next base: position 1,671 of record JAUCCO010000053.1, on the reverse strand, counting down.
CAATACCGCAGGTTTTGAAGCTATTGGCGAAATGTTAGCTAAAATTGATGCTAAACACGTTGGTGTAATTGCAGGTGTAGGCGATAGACGTGATGAAGACACAATTGCACTTGGAAGACAAGCAGCAAAAATGTTTAGTGAAATAGTAATTAGGCAAGACAAAAACTTAAGGGGAAAATCAGAAGATGAAATTATAGATTTAATTTCTCGTGGTATAAAAGAAGTTGATCCTAATAAAAAGATTACCGTGTTTAAAAAAGAAACTGATGCTATTGATTTTGCAATAAAGAATGCTAGCAAAGGCACCTTTTTAACCATTTGTAGTGATGTGGTTCCTGATGCATTAGATCAAATTTTGGCATTAAAAGAAGCCGAAGACAAAGGCGAAATAGAATTGGGTTTATAATATTTTAAAATATACCAACGGCTCAAGTTTACTTGGGCCGTTTTTTGTTTAAATGGGTTTGTAAGGTTGGCAGTAATTATTTACTAATAAACCAAATACGGTTTTGTGTTTTGTAATTATTGCTAAATGTGTTTAATTGGCAGTATTCAAAATATCCTTCATGCGCATCAAACCTATTGTTTGCTTATTAATATTGTTGCTAATTGGTAATGCTTCATTTTCTCAAAAAAATGAATTGTACGAAAGTGTTCAATCACTAAGTCAGAAATTAAAAAGCTATGAAAATCTTACACCCCAAAAAACTGAAGCACTAATTGCGGAAGGGCGAAAAAAAGGTGAACAACTTGGGCAAGATTCTTTGCGCTGTAAAATTGAATTAGCCGCTTCGAGTTTTTATATTAAAAATGGACAAAATGAATTGGCTTGGCAAGCAGCTACAAATGCTTTAAGTTATTCATTAAACAATAAAAATTATAACCAAGCCACCATATCGGTTCTAAGAATGCTTAGCATTTTAAATTTTGAAGGTCAATTTGATAGCATGTTGGTAGTTATTAAAATGCATCAACACATCATAAATAAAGCTACTGACAGGTTGGTTGGCATGGCGGTAAACGACCTTACAGCAACCGCATTGGACAACACAGGCAAACCAATGGAAGCCCGATCAATTTATTTAAAAGGGTTGGCCATAGCAAAGTCGCTTAATGATACAGAAAACATAAATAAGGTTTATATAAATATTGGCAACACATATTCAGAAAACGATTCGGCCGTTTATTGGTATAAAAAATGTTTAGAAATTGATGTTGCTAAAACTAAGCTTTCTTATGCTACAGCCTTATATCAAATTGCTTTTAGGTACTACTTGCGCGATGATGTTTTAAAGGATAGTGCACTTTATTATTCTATGGAAGCCCATAAGCGAATTAACGATTTTCCTTCGCCAATTTACAAAGGAATGGTTGAAAACGCTTTGGGTGCTTTTTTTGCTGATAAACGGGAGTATAATTTGGCGTTACCATATTTACAAAGGGCTTATTCGTATGTAAAAAATATTGAAGCCCCTTTGGCAGATATGTTGGTAAATAGCCTTGCTATTTGCCATACTGGGTTATTTAATTTTGATTCGGCCCAATATTACCTCAATCAATTTAAGCAGCGTATTGAAAAAAACAACAACGATAGAAATTGGATGCACTATTACCAAGCAGCAAGTGGATTAATAATAGCAAAGGCCAATTTTAATAAAACAGATAGTTGCA
>JAUCCO010000052.1:0-20050 GCA_034676125.1 Bacteroidia bacterium | reverse complement strand
TCCGTATACAAAACGTAGCGAAGGCGGAAGCGATGACAGACGTCCAAGTAGATTTGGAAGTGAAGGAGGCGACAGACGCTCATCATCACCACGTCCGTATACAAAACGTAGCGAAGGCGGAAGCGATGACAGACGTCCAAGTAGATTTAGTAATGATGGAGACGATAGACGATCGAGCCGATACGACAACGAAGAAGATAATGATTTTAAACCAGCACGCACTGGCGGAAAGTCTGGAAGACCATATATGGTTAAAGGGGCTAAGGCGCGCGACTTAAAAGCAAAAAGTGATGAAATGCTAGAAGCAGCATCGCCTGATATTGTTAGGTTAAATAGGTATATTTCTAATGCAGGAATTTGCAGCAGAAGAGAAGCGGATGATTTAATTTCAGCAGGACTGGTTGCCGTAAATGGTGAAATTGTAACCGAAATGGGTTATAAAGTTAAACCAAGTGACGAGATTCGTTATAACAACACGCGCTTAAGTTGGGAAAAAAAGGTTTATTTATTGATGAATAAACCCAAAGATACCATTACTACAAGCGATGACCCTGACGGAAGAAAAATTATTATGGATTTGATTAAAGATCCTCGTTTACCAAGAGTATATCCAGTTGGCAGATTAGATAGAAACACAACAGGGGTAATTGTATTAACCAATGACGGGGAACTTGCCCAACGATTAACGCACCCAAAATATAATGTAACTAAAGTTTACAAAGCGGTGTTAAATAAAGCATTTGCTGCAAAAGACTTACAAGAATTAGGCACAAATGGCGTTGAGTTAGAAGACGGACCTATAAAACCAGATGTTGTTGGTATTCCAAGTGCTAATGAAAAAGATGTGGTTTTGGTGCAAATTCACAGTGGTCGTAACCACATTATTCACCGTATGTTTGAGTCAATGGGTTATTTGGTAAACAAGCTTGATAGACTTGACTTTGCTGGCCTTGAAAGAAAGGGTTTAGATAGAGGCGAATGGAGACATTTAGAGGAAAAAGAAATTAAAAAACTTAAAAAGTTGGTACAGCTTAAGTAATTGTACTAAATAATTGTATTTTTGAACACTTAATTTATAAAAAAATGTTTGGACTAGGCGGGTCAGAAATGATCGTAATTTTAATCGTAATTTTGCTAATGTTTGGTGGCAAAAAAATTCCAGAACTTATGAGAGGATTGGGTAATGGTATAAGAGAGTTTAATGATGCGAAAAAAAGTGTTAAGTCGCACATTGAAGAAGGGATGAAAGAGAAGGATAATGAAACTACACCATCAACCAAAGAATAGTGAAAAACTATAACTCATTAAAAAACATACAATCAGATATTAAACAAAACAAGACTACCCTGCGTGGTCTTGTTTTGCATTATTTGGGCAACATAAATGCTCGCCCAGAGCTAAATGCCTTTGTTGAAGTTTTTGAAGATGAAGCGCTACAACAAGCTGAAGCAATTGATAAAAAGATTAGCGAAGGAAAGGCTGGAAAGCTTGCTGGAATGGTTATTGGCATTAAAGATAACCTGTGTTATAAAAACCACAAAGTTACCGCATCATCAAAAATTTTAGCGGGCTATGAATCCATTTATACCGCTACCGCAATAGAAAAATTATTAGCAGAAGATGCCATCATCATTGGTCGTTTAAATTGTGATGAGTTTGCTATGGGTGCATCAAATGAAACATCTTGTTATGGCCCTGTAAAAAACGCATTGGATCAAACACGCGTTTCTGGAGGATCTTCTGGAGGTGCTGCAGTGGCTGTTCAGGCAGATTTTTGTCAGGCGAGTATTGCTAGTGATACGGGAGGTTCTGTTCGTCAACCAGCAGCTTTTGTTGGCGCAATTGGTATTAAACCCACTTATGGCAGAATATCTCGTTATGGATTAATTGCCTATGCATCTTCGTTTGATCAAATTGGACCAATAACAAAAAGCATGGAAGACATGCAATTACTTATGGAGGTTATGGCTGGCAAAGACGAATCAGACGCAACATCATCATCAAAACCAGTTGAAAAATATACCGAAACACCGGCTCAACTAAAACAAAAAATTGCCTACATAAAAGAATGTGTTTTTCATGAAGGAATTGACCCTGAAGTGCAAAAAGCAACTTTAGAAGTAATTGAAAAACTAAAAGCACAAGGACATGAAGTAACGGAGGTAAGTTTTCCTTACTTAGATTATTTAGTTCCTATTTATTACGTATTAACTACTGCCGAGGCATCATCTAATCTATCTAGGTTTAGCGGATTGATGTATGGCCACCGCAGCGCAAATGCTACCGATTTAGAAAGCACTTTCCGTAAATCAAGAAGCGAAGGTTTTGGAACAGAAGTAAAACGAAGAATTATGTTGGGTACGTTTGTATTATCAGCGGGTTCTTACGATGCGTATTATACCAAAGCACAAAAAGTTAGGCGATTGGTACAAGAAAAAACGAATCAGTTATTTGCTGATTTTGATTTTATTCTTTCTCCAACAACACCTACTACAGCATTTAAATTTGGCGAAAAAATGGATAATCCAATTGCCATGTATTTAGCAGATATTTTTACGGTTCACGCAAATATTAGTGGTAATCCTGCAATATCGGTTCCTATGGGAACGCACAGTAATGGTATGCCAATGGGCGTGCAATTTATGGCCAAACATTTTTGTGAGGGCGAAATGATGCAATTGGCATCAACTATTTATACGAACAACTTAACAGGGTAACAATTTGAAAAAAGCAAATAACTTAATTTTGGGATTTTTAATGCTGTTTACCTTTGCATTAAATGCACAAAACAGCAACGAGCAATTATACATTCAACGGTTATCTACCTTAAAATCGCAGGTGGATATGACTTATAATTCCGAAGTTAAGAAACACATTGATAGTTATTTGGCTAATCCAGAAAAAACACGCGAACTTATTGGCTTAAGTAAAGTTTATTTTCCAATGATAGAGCGCGCATTAAAAGCAAAAGGCGTACCTATTGATATGAAATATTTGGCGGTGGCGCTTACAGAGCTTGACCCATTATTACAAACATCAAGTGGTGCTAGTGGTATGTGGATGATGCCTTACAATGTGTCAAAAATGTATAAATTAAAAGTAAATTCATACATTGACGAACGTAAAGATCCCTCAAAATCATCAACTGTTGCCGCAACTCACTTTAAAGACTTGTTTTCAATTTATCGTCAATGGTCATTGGTAATTGCTGCATATACCTCATCGCCTGTAATGCTCAATAAAAGTATCAGAATGGCGGGAAACAGCATGCACTTTTGGGATTTATATACCTATATACCCGATGGCACACGAGAGGCTTATCCAAGATTTATTGCCGCTGCTTACATTTGTAATTTTTACAAAGAGCACGGCATCAAACCAGCACCTCCTGCATATTTTAATGAAACTGATAGCGTAATCGTTAATAAGTGGTTGTCATTTCAGCAAATATCAAACACGATTGATGTACCTGTTGAGCAGTTAAGAAAATTAAACCCAATATTTAAAAAGGACGTTATTCCATACACAATTGCTGGTTATTTAATTAAACTTCCTAAGTCTAAATCAAAAAACTTTAGTTTACTAAACGACAGCACCTTTAAGCCAGTTGTTAGTCCCGAAGACTTTGCCCCTGTAGCAATTCAGCGCGTACCTGGCGACAGTCCTGGGTCAAGGTCAAGTGCGGTTAATAGTAGTGATCACACTGCTGTTAAACAACCTCGAACTACGAGCCCTACTTTTGATAAAAAACGCATTTATTACACAATAAAAAGAGGAGACTATATTGCAAACATTGCAGAATGGTTTGATGTTTCAACAACCGAAATTAAAAGCTGGAACAAGCTTAAATCAGATAAGTTAATTGCTGGTAAAAAATTAGCCATCTGGGTTAAACAAAGTAAATCTGGGTATTACAATAGAATTAATACCATGAGTGCAGCACAAAAAAGGGCACTAAAACACAATAACAAATAGGTGTTTAGGTGTTTTAGTCCTCAAACAACTCTTTAGGTGAAGGAACCTTAAACACGATAAAGTTTGTGCCTAAAAAGTTTATTACTACATTAACACCAATTGATAATACGTTACTTACAAATGTACCGTTAAATAGCAGCCAACCCGCTAGATTAACAAAGCCAAACCATTCAACAATTGGAGCAACATATACTTCTGGGTGAACGTAATGGTCGCACACATAGTTAAACCCCAAGTACACAAAAAAGGTAAATCCATACACAATGATGTACTTAAGCAGATACTTCTCACCATCATCTGCCTGATCAACATAAGTCCAAATTTTATTAAGTGTAAAGCCCACAAAAAATCCCATTATATAGCCAATTGCTTTAGAGGCAAGATTGTATTGAGGAAACTGTAATGCAATAAGCCAAAATACCATTAAACTAGCAAGCGTACTGGCAACACCCACAAAGCCAAATTTCATAAATTTGTGTACAAAGGGGTATTTTCTAATCCACTTGCGAAATGATTTTATATAATTCACGTGCCAAATGTATAAAAACTAATCCTTGTTGCAACATATGTAAGCCAACAAATTTTAAAAAAGCACATTAAACCAGCTAAGCCTTTAAGCCTATATAAGTGCTGGTTTATTTAACGTTACTAGATACAGCCACCTAACATTAATGGTTTTTTGGCCTAGTCAAGAGGTTAATTTATTATTACCAGCAATGCACCAACGGAGATAAAAGCCCAAAGTATTAAAGCCAAAAGAAGCGGCTTTATGCCCACCGATTTAATTGCTGATATGGATAATCCCGCACCAATTAAAAATAAGGTTAAAGTTAATCCAGCCTTTGCTATACTTACAATTATTGGACTAAATTCTTGAACCACGGGTAGGTATGTATTTAATATCATAGCAAGTATAAAATAACCGATAAACCAAGGTATCTTAATTTTTGTAGCGGTATTTTTAAATAACATTACAGAAAAAAGCGACAATGGAATTATCCATAAAGCACGAGCAAGTTTTACCGTGGTGGCAACCTCTAATGCTTCGGCTCCGTACTTACTAGCAGCACCAACCACCGAGCTGGTATCGTGAATGGCAATTGCACTCCACAACCCAAAATCATGCTGAGATAAATTTAACAAACTACCTACCGTTGGAAATACCAATAAAGCAACCGAGTTTAGCGTAAATACTATTGCCAGGGCTACCGAAATTTGATTAGGTTTGGCCTTTACAATTGGAGCTATAGCAGCTATAGCACTACCACCACATATGGCAGTGCCGGCAGAAATTAAATAACCAGTAACCTTTTCTATTTTTAAAATCCGTGTTAATATAAATCCAACAATTAGCACCAGTGTTATACTAATTATTGTAAAAATAAAGCCCTCTTTTCCCGCTTGCATTGCCTTGTTGGTATTCATGCCAAACCCCAAACCCACAACCGAAACCTGTAATAATAAATGAACTGTTTTTTTTGTGGTTTCTTCAAACGGGTTTCCAATAAACTGTGCAATTATAAATCCTAAAACTAGTGCTAATGGTGCTGATATAAATGGGGTTAAACAGAGTGCTGCAACAAAAATGAAAATTGCTTTTTGAAAAAAAGGATGCCACTCAAAGTAAGCGATTATGTTTTTCATGCGGAACTTTTGTAAGGTAAATTCTACCACAAACTTTAGCAATTAATTTTTCTTTTGCTAATTATAAAACACAACTTTTAGCATGTTTTGCTAATTATAATTCTTGCCATCTATTAAAAACATTGCTTGATGCAAGAACCGCCAAACACAAAATTTATGTTTTATTTTAATGTGCTTTTATAATTTATAATTGATACGCTATATTGCCCCTTTAATTTAAACACATCGCAGTTAACTAACACATGGAATACGATCCAATAAAAAAAGACCTAGGTACGGTATTTAACAAGTCGCTTTTTTTGCGCAAATTTTTTTATAAACTTTTAGATTTATTGTTGTTACGCACATGGCATATTCATCGTGAATTACGCGCTTGGCCTATGTTTAAGCAACCGTTTAGTATGCTTGATGCGGGTTCGGGGTTTGGTCAATATAGTTTTTATGTAGCCAACAAAAACAAGCGCTGTACAATAGATGCGGTGGATGTGAAGGATGATCAGATTGCAGATTGTTGCTCGTTTTTTAAGGATTGTGGCGTTAATAATGTAAACTTTAAAGTGGGCGATTTAACAAAGCCACACGCCACCAACAAGTATGATTTGGTACTTTGTGTTGATGTAATGGAGCACATTTTAGAAGACGTAGATGTATTTAAGCATTTTAACCAAAGCATGAAAAGCGGTGCGATGTTGTTAATATCAACCCCAAGCGACCAAGGTGGAAGCAATGCAGATGAGCATGGTGAGTCGTTTATTGGCGAACACGTTCGTGATGGATATCCAGTAGAAGAAATGCGCGATAAATTAAAACAAGCTGGCTTTAATAAGGCCGAGATTTTATATTCGTATGGCGCACCCGGAAAAATTGCATGGAAATTAAGCATGAAATACCCAATGAGTATTTTAAATGTAACCAAGGCGTTTTTTATTGTATTGCCAATATATTATTTAATAACCTATCCATTTGCTTATGTTTTAAATTGGATGGATACATATAGCACCCATAAAACAGGTACGGGCCTAATTGTTAAAGCCTGGAAAGACTAGTTATACTTACAACTTATGTGGGTTAATTTTTAACAATCGTTTATTATTTTGAACCTACCATTTACCATAGCAAAGCGTTATTTTTTCTCGCGTAAACGCGGAGGAGGATTTAGCCTAATAACCGTAATTTCGGGTATTTCGTTATTGGGATATGTGGTTGGCGCTGCTGCGCTTGTAATTGTGTTAAGCGTTTTTAATGGTTTTGAGCAACTTTTTTCTTCGTTATACACCAATTTTGATAGCGACTTAAGAATAACCGCCACCCAAGGAAAAATCATTAATCCAAACCAAATTAACTGGGCAAAATTTGAACAAACAAAGGGCATTAAAACCTACAGCAAAGTAGTTGAAGAAAATGTTTTATTGCGCTACAACAACCAACAAAGTATTGCTACATTAAAAGGGGTTGATGAGAAATATGTAGATGTAACCCATTTTGACAGCATGTTAATTAATGGCTATGTTGATGTAAGAATGGATAGTGTTTATGCCATAGTAGGACAGGGTATTGCTTATCGATTATCAATAGATCCAAATGATTTGTTTAAAGCCCTGGCGATTTATGTGCCTAAGCGCGATGTGCAAACCTTTATCAATCCCGATGATGCTTTTAATAAAGCGCTAGTGGTTCCTAGTGGTGTTTTTGCTGTGCAAGAAGAGGTAGATAATAAATATGTTATTTGTCCGCTGCACTTTGCGCAAGGTTTGCTTGGAAGAGATGATGCTTTTAGTGCCATTGAAATAAAAATTAATGCTGAAGCAAAAATGGATAATGTTAAAGCCGAACTACAGGCTTTATTAGGACCAGCGTTTACCATTAAAAACCGGTTTGAACAACATGATGCCTTTTTTAAAGTAATGCGCTCTGAGAAAGTAATTAGCTATATTATCTTATTGTTTATTTTATTGATAGCAGCTTCAAACACCATTAGTTCGTTATACATTTTGGTGATGGAGAAAAAACGCGACCTGCAAATAATGAGAAGCATGGGCCTCACGGAAAACCAGGCAGCAAATATTTTTAAAATTGAAGGATTAATTATTGCGCTAGTTGGCGGCACTGCAGGAATAGGAATTGGGTTATTGTTGTGTTACTTGCAACAGCAATATGGCTTTGTTGCCTTACAAGCCTCGTCAGATATTATGTTTAGTGCATATCCTGTGCATGTAATTTGGAGCGATTTAGCTTTGGTTTTTGCCACAGTAATAGTGTTGGGTTACATTACCACCATTTATCCAGCAAAGAAGGCAAAACAAGCTGTTTTAGGCTGATTTCTTGTCCTTGCGCTTTTTCCAATAATTGGTAATTATTGGGATTGATGTGACTGCAATAAATCCTATTACAATAAAATCTAAATAATTTAGTGCATTAGGGAATATAGAACCCACATAATAACCCGCACCAGTTATGGTAATGGGCCAAACCAATGCGCCAGCCAAATTAAAAATAAAAAATGTTTTTGGGTTAACCCTAACTACGCCTGCAATTATTGGGGCAAATGTTCTAACTATTGGTAAAAATCGTCCCAAAACCAGGGCAATTCCTCCATGTTTTTGATAAAACTCGGCAGCGGTGTAAATGTATTTTTTCTTAAAAAATAGAGAATCTTCTTTTTTGTATAAGCTTTCGCCCGTTTTATAGCCAAAATAGTAGCCTGCGTAATATCCCGCAAAAGCCGCAGCCGCAATGCTAAGTATTAAAGTGGCTAGTTCAATATCTAAAACACCTAAATAACACAATAATCCAACGGTAAACAACAACGAGTCGCCCGGCAAAAAGAACCCGAAAAATATACCGTTTTCAATAAAAATTACAACTAAAACAAGCGTTAAGCCTCCAAAATCAACAAGTGCTTTAGGCTTAAAGATATCGAAAAAATTTTCCAACAGTGTAAAACTTAGTTTGTAAACATAAGCAACATTGCTAACAAAACAAAAAAAGGCCTCCCAATAAGGAAAGCCTTTTCAGTATATTGTAATAATTTTTATCTTATTTCTTCTTTTTAACTACCGCTTTTTTGGTAGATTTTGCAACCACTTTCTTTTCTGTACCAATTTTAGCAATAGATTTTGCTAATTTACTTTTTTGGTTTGCAGCTTTGTTTTTGTGGATTACATTTCTCTTAGCCAACTTGTCTAATAAAGAAGCTACTTTATTAAATAAAGTTTGTGCCTCTACTTTATCAGTGCTTAAGCGTACTGTCTTTATTAAAGTACGGGTAGTTTTAGCCTGATATCTGTTTCTTAAACGCTTCGCAGCGTTCGCTCTAATTCTCTTTTTTGCTGATTTATGATTAGCCATCTTTCTGTACGTTTTTTCTTAAAAAGGACTGCAAATATAGTTTAATATTTTAAAAGTCAAGTTTTTCAATAAAAATTATCCTCAAACTGCGAAACTTTCACCGCAACTGCATGTGCGCGTGGCATTTGGGTTGTTGAAAGTAAATCCTTTTCCGTTTAATCCATCAGAAAAATCCAACTCTGTTCCAAACAAATATAACACACTTCTAACATCACACACTACTTTAACTCCGTTGTGCTCAAACACTTGATCACCCGGTTTGCTCTCTGTGCTAAAGTCTAAGCTATATGATAATCCCGAACAACCTCCGCTATCAACCCCAACACGTAAAAAATGCTCGGGTGTATAATCTTTTTCTATTTTTAATTCAGCAATTCGTTTGCTGGCTTTTTCTGTAACTGTAATCATATTCAAGATGATTTATTGTGCGAATTTACCAAATTAAACACAGCTTACAAGCCGATAGTTTTTTGTTATAATAAAGATTAGGCACTTTGATGCTTATTCTGTAGTTGCTAATTGTTTTTTTGCATCAATAAGCATTTGATTAATAACCTTGTTTTGTGGGTAGTATTTTAATGCTCTTTCTGCATAAACAAGCGCTTTTTGCGGGTAGTTGTTTGTAATCATACTATAAATTAAAACCTCGTGCACGTTTTCATTCATTGGTACTTTGTCGAGGTATTTATTGGCATATAGTTCTGTTTCCTTTGGTAACTTTAGTTCAAAACATGTTTTAGCCAACTCTTCAAGCACGAATAAATTTGTTGAATCAATTTTTAATGCGTTTTCTAAATTAGGTTTAGCGCTTGCAAAATCTTCTTGACCAACATAAATCCGGGCCAAATCAAAGTTTGAATTAAAAAATAACGGATAAATTGCTATTGATTTTTTTAAGTGAGTTATAGCATCAGCCTGCATTTGAGCGGCCTTTTGTTGGTTTGTATTTGGTTGGGTGGCGTAATACATCAGGTTTAGCCCAAGCGTATGTTGTGCATAAGCCGACTCTTCTATCACATTAATATCGTTCAGCATTAATGTTAGTGGATCTTTCCAATCACTATTTCTTGCGATGGTTCGCACACTAAATAATAACAACACCACTAACAAACCAACTTCAAGTAATTTAGGTTTTGTAAAAGAAAAATTAGGTTTAAGCCAAATTAATAAAGATGCAATAAATAAGCAGAAACCAGCAGAGGCGCTGAAGCTTAAACGTTCGCCCACCATGCCCGCAACAAGTTCAATCCAATTGCTAAATAAAATAATACTCAATAAGTACCATCCAATACCTATGCTAATAAGTGGACGTTTTTTTAGTTGCCAAAATGCTAAAATAATTAAACCAAAATGTAATAAGATTGATAGCCAAACAGAAACTTGAGTGAGTGAAGTTGTGGTAATTATTGCATATCCATAATAAAAGGAAAGCTTATACGGAAAAACCATCAAACGCAAATATTCACCTAATGTAGAAAATCCAGTTGCAATGGTTTGTATGGGTGTGTGTTCTGCAACAAGCGTATTTTCGATATAATGCAAGCTTCTACCCTCTTTAAATTTGCCTTCTTTATTATTGTAATTATAGACTATTGGGTTTTTAATTTCTGTGTTTTGGGTAATGATATTGTTTGCGATGGTTCTAATTTGTGTTGGGCTTGTGGGTAATAAAACAAGGTATATGGTTTGAAAAAGAGCCAGCGAAATGATAGCTGCTTTGTGCCATTTTAATGTTGTGTTTTTGGTGTTTAACAAGTGGAGGATTGCGATGGCCAACAAAACAAATTGATAAATAGAAAAAGAAAAAAACAAGCCCGAAACACTGATGGTAAATATTATATATAGCAATGCCCAAAGTGGTTTTTTGTATAACAGAATGCCGAATAAAAGAAGACTAATCACAAGCACAATATTCATTATTTCATGCTTTAGGTATAAATATAACAGACAGGTTATTACCCCAATTATTATTGATGTAAGGTGTTTGTTTTTCTCTTTGTAAATACCAAATAATTCGGTAATTGTAATAACCAATGCAAAAACCACAATAGCAGATAAATTAAAAAACAATCCAATTACAGCTAACTGAAACATGGCTACAGTTAGGTATTGCCTAATCTCTGTTTTCGGAGCAAAAGCGTATACTATAAGTAAGGGAATTACAAATAATAACTCGTAGGTAAAAACACTCAAAATGGTGAATAAGCTAGATATAAAATAGATAACAATTCGGGTGTTTTCAGGTGTAAATAAAGTAGCTAGTTTGGCATAAACAAGGTTCTTATTTAGCGCTAATTGGGTAATTAGTATTGCCAGTAAAGGAGCAATGGCTAGCAATAAAAATCTTCCCAATAAAAAATCGGAGGCCAATATTGCAGCAGGTATTGCTAACGAAATTGTTATTGCAAATGATTGTTTGATTGAAGACTTGTTTAATACTTGCGCAGCAATTGGCAGAAGGATAGCCATTGGGTAGGCCGACTTTTTTGAAAGCATTGCTAATGCAAAATATAATGCAGTTAAAAAAAGCATAAAAACATTTCCTTTAGTAAGAAACTTTTGAATACTTAAAGCGGCAAGTAAAATAAATAGAAAAGACAAAAGCTCATCCCGATTTTTTATACTCGCCACCACTTCAGTATGCACCGGGTGTGTAACAAATAGCAACACCGCTATCAATGGAATTAATTTGTTCTCGTGCGTATTCCATTTTGCGAATAAATGATACAATAGCAAAACACAAAAGGCATACAGTAATATGTTTATGAGATGCGAAACGGCTGGCTTTTCACCAAATAATTGGTGTTCAATAGCAAATGAAACTTGCACCAAAGGCCTATATCCAAAAGTAATATCGGCTTGGTTGGTATAATATGATGAAGTGAATATTTTAGCAATTGCAGAAACCCCTTTTGAAGTGAGTGGATGGTTTTGTGTAACTAAGTTATCATCCAAATTATAGCCATTTTTAAGCGTGTTTGCATAAAGCAAAACCGCCATACTAACCAGTAGTATTTTGAATATATTAGAAGAATTGTTATTGTTTAATATCGCTTTCACTAAAAATTATTGCTTAACGGTGGTATTAAAGTTGGTGTTCTACTTATTGATTAATCTTCAAACAATCGAGCTATTTTAAATTTAAGGTAATAAACATATGTTTCAACCGTAATCCATCTAAACACATTACGATTATACTCAAATTTAGGGTTAAACACGCGCAGCTTATCAAGATAGTTTTGGTATTCTAAACTGAAAAAATTACCTGGTCTAGAAAATTCAATCATGCTTAACTCTGCAAAATGAATAAATACCAATTCATCAGTTTTATTTATAATGGAGTTGTTTAAACCGTTTCTTTCAAGCAAATAATTTTGATAATTCCACCCAGCAAGGTTTAGTCCTTTATGTTTCAAAATTTTTACACCATCAAATTTAACGGGCAATAAATCTAAATATTTTTGGTCATCAAACAAACCCCTCCAAAACGATTTTTTTAAATTGTACAAACAGCATTCGGCCCACCATTCAAGAGCTTCTTCGGCTGTTTTGTTAACCCCAATAAATCCTGCATTATACAGGCCAACCCTAAAATTTGCTTCTAACCAGTTTTGATTATTGGTTGGGTTGCTTTCGTAAAAATGTGGTGTGAGTAAAACAGCATTCGAATCAAGTTCATCAAATAAAAAACGATAATCGCCATAAAAGAAAATATCATTATCTACATAAATTATTTTATGATGATTTTGTAACAAATACAATAAAAAAACGGGCTTTAATGCCCAGCGTATTTTATCAGCATTTGATTTGTATTTATTGATGATTTTTGTAGCAAGTGGATTTAATAATTCAGTAGTTTTATGGATTACCACATTCGTTGGTTTGTTGCTTGTTACATCGCCATCAATTAATAAAACATGTAATACACCTCCATGCGGTGCAATACTATTGGCCAATGCATACGTTTTAAAAAGATGCGACTGTGTGGATATTGTACAAAACAAAAACAATGATTTTTTTATTGACGAATATAATCTAATATTGGATTTAGATGAATATTCTTGGCATTTCGGCATACTACCACGACTCTGCTGCTGCATTAATTTGTAATGGAGAAGTGCTTGCGGCTGCTCAAGAAGAGCGCTTTACAAGGGTTAAAAACGACAAAGGATTTCCTATAAATGCTATAAAATATTGTTTAACAGAGGTTGGGTTATCTATTGATGATTTAGATGCAATAGTATTTTATGATAAACCATTTTTAAAATTTGAGCGACTTTTAGAAACGTATTTTGATGCAGCACCAAAAGGTTGGCTATCATTTATAACTGCGATGCCTGTTTGGCTCAAACAAAAAGTATTTTTAAAATCAAACATAAAGAAAGAATTAAAGGTGCTTGATGACAAAATTAACTGGGATAAAATTCAACTTTTGTTTTCTAATCATCACCTCTCACATGCCGCTAGTGCATTTTATGCAACCAATTTTAAAACTGCAGCAATATTAACAATTGATGGAGTGGGAGAGTGGGCTACGGCATCTATTGCAGTGGGTGATGGTAATAAACTAACAACCTTACGTGAGATGCACTTTCCTGATTCTGTTGGGCTTTTATACTCTGCATTTACTTATTATTTGGGCTTTGAGGTTAATGCCGGAGAATATAAGGTAATGGGACTTGCGCCTTATGTTGCGCCAAATAATATTTTGGTAGAAAAGTTTTTTGGGTTGATAAAAACACACTTGGTTACCATTTTTGATGATGGATCAATAAAGCTAAATCAAAAATATTTTAGCTATAGTACCTCATTGCGCATGATAAATAAAAACGCATTTGAGCATCTTTTTGAATTGAAGACGCGCGAACCTTCTGAGCTCATTAACTTCAATCATATAGCCATTGCTCAAGCATTACAACTAGTAACTGAAGAGGTTATTTTAAACATGGCCACATACGCAAAAAAAATAACAGGTTGTGATGATATTTGCTTAGCAGGTGGTGTGGCATTAAACTGTGTTGCTAATGGAAAGTTACAAGAAAGTAAACTTTTTAAGAACATATTTATTCAGCCAGCAGCAGGCGATTCTGGTGCCGCATTGGGTGCCGCTTGGGCCGCATATTATTTGCATTTTAATGCCGAAAGAAAGTATAATAACCTTGATGATAATATGAAACACGCAAGGTTAGGTCCGTTATTTACAAATGATGAAATTGAAGCAAGTGTTTTAAAGTATAATTTGGCTTACACAAAGTTAACAAGCCAAGATTTAATTGAAAGGACAACACAACATTTAGTGGATGGAAAAATTGTTGGATGGTTTCAGGGTCGGATGGAGTTTGGCCCAAGGGCATTGGGTGGGCGAAGCATATTGGCCAATCCGTTGTTGCCCAATATGCAATCAAAATTAAATTTAAAAGTAAAAAAGCGTGAAGGGTTTAGGCCATTTGCGCCAATTATGTTGCAAACAGAATTTGAAAGATTATTTGGTCAAAAACACCAATCACCTTATATGCTTTTTGTACATAAGTTGCTGCCAACGTTTAGGAAAAACGTTGAACAAATAAACACGGAGAATCTTACTACAATAATCAACCAAAACCGGTCTGAGCTGCCATCAATAACACATGTTGATTTTTCTTCAAGAATTCAAACAGTAACTTTAGGTAGTGATGAATTGATGTTTAAATTACTTAATAAGTTTAAAGAAAAAACAGGATTTGGAGTGCTTGTAAACACCAGTTTTAATTTAAATAACGAACCAATTATTTGCTCACCCCAAGATGCAATAAATTGTTTTTTGAATACAGATATCGATGTTTTGGTGCTGGAAAATATTATTATTGAAAAACAATGATGGAGTTTTTAAAAGACATTTGGCACTACTTATCTCAACAAAAAAAATGGTGGTTAATACCTATAATTTTAGCATTATTAACGCTAGGTTTGTTAATGATATTTGCCGAAGGAAGTGCTGTGGCCACATTTATTTATCCATTGTTTTAATGTAGTTATGGATAAAAAACAAGTGTATAAAACCAATGCTGTTATTGTAATAGGATTTGCAATGCTTGGCTTTTATTTTAAAGCCAATTGGCTTTACGCCATAAGTGGGGCTGTTTTTTTGATTACGGTATTAAGTTTTTCGGGAGCAAAACTTATAGCCAATAGATGGATGTTTGTAGGTAAAACATTGGGTAACTTTAATGCTAAAGTTATACTGAGTGTGTTTTTCTTTTTGATACTTTTTCCAATTTCACTTATTAAAAGATTATTTACAATTGGGCACATTAAACAACAACTAACCACTTGGCAAACGCCTGATAAAGAAAAGGTGTTAGACTTTAAAAAGTTGTTTTAATTATTGGCAAATAAAGAATCTCTCTTTGCCAATTCGGTATAAATTTTTTCACCCATTACCCAATACCCTTTTGGGTTAAAGTGACCATTTATAGCGTGACTAAATTGTTTTATATCATTGGTTTTATAAAAGCTATCTAGTGGGCCAAATAGGTTTATCGTATATGGTTTATTAGCTAAATACTGGTTTAATACCTTGATACTGGATTTGTCTTCTCCTATCTCATGTGGACAAGGGTGAATAACCAAATAATAACGAATGTTTTTCTGTTTACAAAAAAGTGCTGTAGCCTCTATTTGTTTTTCAATTAACTTTGCCGACTCTATTTCTTGTTCTCTTAATTGATCTGCTTTTACTAGGTTGTTGTTAAACTTAAATAGCGTGTGGATTACGGCTCTTACAATGTGCGAATAGTTATAAATTATTAACCATTTAGGCCCAACTTTACCAGAAGTAGTTCCATCAATATTAAACCTTTCGTTGCCGCCAAACCACATTACATCCATTAAGTCGCTTGAGTTTACACACTCAATAACAATATTTGGATTTGCTTTTATTAGGTTATGCTCGAGCATTTTGTTGTTAAAAAAAACATCACTACCACAAACACCCGCGTTGTAAAAATCCAGTTTTTTATTAGCATTTAATCTAACCAATTGTTCCACTCTTTTTACCCATGTGCTATCTGCTGGTGCTCCATCTCCCTCGGTAAAAGAGTCACCTAAAAATATAACCTTCTTGGTAATTGTATCTTCAACAAAATCAGCGAATGAATTTTCTCTATGTCCTAGTTCATTATATTGGTTTGCGTAGTTAAACTCTGTAGTATGTGCTTGTCTGGTTTTATTGGGTGTCCAATGGTGAAACCAGGTTGGCATTTTTGTATTGTAATGATTTACATACAGCCCACTATTGTTCTCATTGGGTGTATTATAAACTCCTACAACACGTAATAAAACCTCTAGTGTTATTATAAAAAGTGCTATTGCAAAAACAACTTTTTTCATTAGCCTATAATTTAGTTTCTATCCATTGCCAAATAATCCAATCCTGGTTTTTCCAATGGTGGTAAACATGCACAAATGCTGGATTGTATGAGGTGTTAAAACCATCATCAGTAATTATGTTTTCGGTTGGTTTAAGACCTAGGTTAATATTATAAAAATCGGCAATAAAATTCCATTTTTTTGATAATGTAGGGTGGTTTTGTAAGCCAAATTCCCATGCTGTTGTAATTAGGGTTCCCTGGTCGCGTGTTTTCCATGGTGCTAAAGTAAATATGTGCATTGTTTTATTGTGCCAAGCATCAAGAAATTTGTGGCTTAAATCGTTAAATAAAAATACGCCACCATTCCAATGTTGCCAGTTTTTATCGGTTATGTTAATATCAAAAGTCGACTTAATATTTTCCACCAAATGATTGCACTCATCTTGCCAAATATCTTCACCTTGTTTATTCAGCCATTTCTGGGTCCATTTGTTATATTTTAACCCTGTTGCTTCTTGAATTCTCTCCACGTTTACTTCATGCATAATTATTTCGCCTGTGCTAATGTGCCAAGTCCGTTTTTTTTTATCGAAGTAAAACTGTTCGTTAAATTTAAATATTGGGTAACTGGTAAAGTATCTAATTGCTGTTGTAGTTTTAGTAACCAACGACTTTTTTATTTTATCAAACTCGGCTTGTAATTCTTTGTTTTTATCGATTAGGTGCGGTTCAAAAATGGTTGATTTTTTAATATCATCCATATATTTATTAAACTTATCTCGGTCGCTTGTTCTATTCGTTAAGCAACTACAATTAACAGCATAAGCGCTAAATTTTCTTACCTTACAATGGTCGGGTGCAAAAGTTATTGGTGCTACAAACTCGTTAAAAATATTATCACAATCTGCTGACACCGCCACAACATCAGTATCTAAATAACAATAGTTATTTCCTAAGGGTAAAAACTTATGAATACCCGTTTTTAAAAAAACACTTGCTTGGTGGTTATTAAACTTTTCGTCAGTTTTAATATCAATAATATTGTCGTGTATAATGGGAGTTTCGTTTCTGGCTGAATCGGTAATAATGCATATTTCGTTTTTACTATATTTTTTTAGGTATTGTAATGATAAGTGCAAGGTATCAATATGCTCTAATGTACCGCAAACCACAAACACAAAAATATTTTTACTCATAGTTAAACGTATTAAACCAGGTGGTCATTTCTTTTACGCCATCCTCAATTGTGCAGCATGGTTTAAACCCAATATATTCTTCAAGCTTTTGGGTGCTGCTGTGGGTTGATGGAAGTTCGTTTGCGGGTAGCGGCTCATAATTAACCAGTAACTTTTCGCCAATGTTATCGGCAATTAGTTGCGCATAGTGTTGTATAGAAATTGGCGAACCATTGCCTATGTTAAATATTTTATGTGTGCCCAATGGTTCTGTTTTTATCTTGTCAATTAACAAATCTATTGGTTTAATAATATCGCTAACGTGGGTAAAGTCTCTAAATACATTGCCATTGTTATAAAGCGTAATAGGCTGTTTGTTTTTAATCGCCTTCATAAACTTATAAGCTGCCATATCTGGCCTTGTAAACGAGCCATAAACAGTAAAAAACCTTAACCCAATTGCTGTAATGCCAAACTGTTTGCAATAATTTTCAATCATTACCTCGCTCATTTTTTTTGTGGTACCATAAAATGAAAGTTGATTATTGGTGTCACCATCTTCGGTCATTAACTTTTGATTGGGGGAATAAACAGAAGAACTACTGGCATATATCAAATATTTTACCTTGTTTTTTCTGCACTGTTCAAGCACATTAAAAGTGGCAGCCACATTGGTGTCGAAATATATTTGAGGGTTATTTAACGAACCAGAAATGCCCGTTTCGGCAGCTAGGTGAATAAGCACATCTAGTTTATTGGTTAGTCCATCTAAAAAAGCAGTGTTAATATTTTGCTGTAATACATTACCAAGTAATTTAGCCCTTTTGTTTGCAGCAATATTGTTCTCTGCAAGCAAATCAATTGCTATAAAATTGTGTTTGGTTTTTAAGTATTGCTGCAGGTGAAAACCAATAAACCCTGCACCCCCAGTTAAAAAAAGTAATGACATGCTTGTTATTGATGCAATGTAAGGCAGATAATTAAATTAAGCAACATTGCTTTTGTTGCAAAAGCAATACCGTTAGCCAAAATTAAAAAACCTCAAACTCTTTTTTTAACCCAATTTACGCATTGGAAATGCATAATCGATAAAGAAACTGTAAATTAGTTTTATACAAAACTGCTAACATTTTATTTATCGGGATTAACTGAACCGACAATTTTTTATAGGTGTGGTTTTAACAAATAATAGCCTTAAAATACCATATCAAAAGGTAGTAATATTTTTAAATCCCAATAACACAATTTTTATTATCCAAATCCTTGTTGCAGCAGGCTCCCAAAGCTTCTGTCAACACAGGATTAAATTGCACCTTTTGAAAAAAAGCTGCGTTTAATCCTTATATGTTAGCGGTAGTTTTTATTTTTTCTTTTGTTCATCTTTAAGGTCAGCAATGCCTGCAATAGCTTTTAGTTTTAATTCTCGCTCATGTCTATGAACATACCATTCTTCAAATAGTAATTCTATAAGTTGAATCAGTAAATAGGCTTCTTTAGGTTCAACATCAATTATTAAATTGATATCTTTTTCCATATGAGCACCAATATTTCCAACTTTTCTAACGGAGTCAATAGATTTCCAAGTTAATGGATCAACTTTGTCTTCGATAGCTGCTATTTCATCAATTAGTCTTGATTTGGAAACTCCCCAAAAGTCCCTAATTATGCCCTGTAGACACCGTCTTGAAAGTGTTGCAGATGCTTTCGGGCTTAACTCTAATATTTTTGCAGCTTCTTCATAATCGTTTCTTAATACAATTGGTATATAATCAGGAAAAACTTTTGCTGAAGAACTGGGCAATAAATTCCAATGAGTTATAATTTCACCTTTTCTCCAAACATTCGGAATCCATTTGTAATCATACAAAATTGTAACAAGATTTATTTTTTTGCACTCTTCGTTGGGGCAAACTATCCATTCATTTCTTAAAAGTCTGTGACCTTCTGAACTATCTATCGTCATAGCATCTTCAGAGGCGTGAAAGTTATTATCGTTGATTGTTGTTTTTCTGTCACAATAAGGACAAGTCCAGTTAAATGCCATATTTTATTGATTTATTTTTCGTCCGTAGACTGTGATTTTGATAGAAGGAATAATTGATAGGGTAATTCCTTTTCCTAAGTTGAAACTGAAACTTGCTTTATCTGCTTTTTTTCCTTCATAGTCGTAAAATGTTTTAGTAGATGCACTAAATGCAGTCTTACCGTTATCGTGATACGCATTGCCTGTCGACTTGCTGTATGCTTGCTTGCCATTACTGTGATAAGCATTAGCAGTTGATTTGCTAAATGCTTGTTTACCGTTGTCATGATAAGCATTACCAGTTGATTTGCTATACGCCTGTTTACCATTGTCATGATAAGCGTTACCGGTCGACTTACTATAGGCTTGTTTACCGTTGTCATGGTATGCATTTCCTGTCGAGTCGCTCCATTTTACTTTTTTATTTTCGTGATAAGTATTTGCCATATTGTCTTTTTTAAAATTACCGCTAACGTCAGCCTGTGAAAAAACTCATCCACATTCTTCATGGTAAAACTGCTTAAAAATAATGGTAA